>JAIUYB010000133.1 GCA_020216625.1 Desulfarculus sp. | reverse complement strand
ATCCCCGCGGGATAGCCAGGGCTCGATTGCCGCCGAGGCCACGGTCCAGAGGGATGCCGATCAGAGACCGAATCAGGCCGAGAGCCGACCCTGGTTGAAGGCTTCAATGTAACGCAGACACCAGCGGTCTTTTTCCAGCAGCACCTCGCTGGCCAGGATCAGTTGCACCATCACCTGATCGAAGGGGTCCATGATCACCGCGTCCAGACCGGCGCCCATGGAGAGCACCACGTAGGCCCGATTCAGGTGCCGCCGCTCGGGCACGCCATAGGAGACATTGCTCAGACCCGAGGCGAAATGAAGTCCCGGGAAACTTGCGCCCAGGCGCCGCATCAGATCAAGAGTCTCCAGGGCCGCGCTGGGGCTGGTGGCCACCGAGCGGACCAGGGGATCGAAGTAAATTTCCTCCAGGGACAATCCGTCCTTGACCAGGTCTTCCACCAGCTTCGCACCCACGGCATAGGCCTTTTCGCCATCGCCGGGGATGCCTTGGTCGTCCATGCCCAGGGCGATGACCGAGGCCCCGTGCTCCCGCAACAGGGGAAGCACCTTGCGGTAGCGCTCGCTCTCGCCGCTGATGGAGTTGACCATGGCCTTGCCCTGGTGCGCCATGAGGCCGGCGGCCAGGGCCGCGGGGTTGGCGCTGTCGATGCAAAGGGGGGTGTTCACCGCGCCCTGCACCAGTTTGACCATCCACCGCATCACCTCTGGCTCCTGATCCGCCTCCACGGTGCCGCAGTTGACGTCCAGCATGCCGGCCCCGGCGGCGACTTGGCGCTGGGCCAGGTCCACCAGGGCCGTTTCGTCACGCTCGGCCACGGCCTTGGCCGTGGCCTTGAGGGTGGAGTTGATCTTCTCGCCGATAATCAGCATCACGCTTCTTCCATCACGCCCAGCCCAGGGCTTAGGCGTAGATCTCCTGACAGATGTTAACCCCCGCCACCGCGTCGGGCGCGTAGTAGTCGGCCCCGGTGAAGGCTCGCACCTGCTCGTTGCAGGGCGCGCCGCCGATCATGACCTTGACCTTGTCGCGCAGGCCGGCCGCGGCCAGGCTCTCCACCACGGTTTTCATCTCGGGGTAGGTGAAGTTCAACAGGGCGCTCATGCCCAGCACCTTGGCCCCGGAGTCCCGCACCGCCTGGATGAACTTCTCGCCCGGCACGTCCACGCCCAGGTCGATGACCTCGAAGCCAGCGCCCTTTAGCAGCGCGGCCACGATGTTTTTGCCGATATCGTGGATGTCACCCTTGACCGTGCCGATGACCACCTTGCCCTTGGACTCGGTTTGGGGGCCGGCCTGCAGCAAAGGCTCCAGCTTTGCCATGACGTTCTTCAGGATCTCGGCCGAAAAGATCAGCTGGCTGATGAAGTATTTTTTCTCGGAAAACAGCTCGCCCACGGCCACCATGCCCTGATTCAGCTCGGCCAGCAGAGACACCGGGGGCTCGCCAGCGGCCAGGCGCCGATCAACCAGCTTCTTGACTTCGTCTTCCTTCAGGTCGCGCAAGGCGTTCGCTATATCGCTCACGATGTTGATTCCTTTCGAGAGGTTACGGATTCACAGCGAGTTACAGGACCCACTGCCAGATAAAGGCGTAGGCCATGGCCTCAAAGCGCTCCCAGGGCTCGCGGATGAGCGCTTCGTCGCCTTGCACCCCGCCCCACTCGGCCTTGCGGGTCTCCCAGGAGGTGAGGACCTTGCGAGCGGGCGCGGACTGGAAGGGCACGATGCCTTCGGGCTTGGGGGTTGGCTTGAGGCTGGAGTCGTATTGGCCGAACTCCATGATGGCGTCCAGCATGGCCCGGTAGTTCTCGGGCTTGGTGTCGTAGGGGATGTTGCAGCCGCCGTTGATCAACAGGCGCTTGTCCTTGCCGGCCGCCTCGCACAGGCGCTTGACCTGCTCGCGCATCTCCCGCGGGGTGCCCAGGATCAGCACCGAATCGGCCACCCCGCCGGCCAGGCACTGGTGGTGGCCCAGCTCGTCCAGGGCCTTGAAGATGTCGCCCTGGCTGTCGATGTCGCAGAGCACCGAGCCCTTGGGCAGCTCCAGCAGGTGCTTCCAGTGCTGGCCCCAGTCGCCCTCCAGGTAGGCGCGGACGGCGTAGCCGGCCTGGTGCAACTTCTGCAGCACGGCCTTGAAGCTGGGCCAGTAGAACTCGTCGAACTGCTCTGGCGAGAGGAACATGGGCTTGTGGGTGGGCACGAAGATGGGGTAGCGCCGGAAGGGGTCGCCGGTGCTTAAGGCCAGGTTGACCATCTCGTCCACCAGCGCGTCGCAGGCTTGCTTAAGCTTCTCCGGCTGGCGATACATGTCCATCATGGTGGCGGTAAGTCCGCGCATGGCGTCGGCGATGGCGTCGAAGGGCGCCAGGAAGAAGCCGGCCATGGGTTGGGGCATGCCGCACTCGTTCTGCAACCGGATGCCCCGGGTGCGCATGATCTCCCCCATCTGCATCTGGGTCATGCCGGCCTTGATCAGGGCCATGGTGGCCCGGGCCGAGCCGGGGGTGGCCAGCTCGCCCATGATCCGGGGCAGCCAGGTGTTGATGAGGAACAAGGTGGGGTTCTCGATGAGTTGGTCGTACTCATCGGCCTTCATGTACTCCTGTTCCACGAACTGGAACTGAGTGCGGGCGGGCAGATCGCGACCGGGCAGCCGATAAGTGAGGCAATTAACCGCGTCGAACATGGGGGCGTAGATGCGGCTGTTGCGCAGCACGTCCACCTCGGGAAAGTCGCGGATGAAGGCCATCTCGGCCTCCAGCCACTTGGCCGGATCGTAGATGGTCTGTTGATTGGTGTTGCCGGAATAGACCTCGGCGAAGTAGTTGCTGCCGCAGGCCACCGGCATGCGGTCGAGAGGCTCCATGGCGATGGCCGCCTGGTAGCGCCCCAGTCGCTGGTTGAACAATTCCTGTAGATCCACGTTGGACATCGCTTTTCTCCCTTGCGGGTTGCACCTCGGCGCGGCGGCCGTTTGTTTATGCTTCTAGTCTGCCACGTTGGCCGGGTTCACCGGGATCAGCAGCAGTGCGCCCAGCACCGGGCCAGCGGCCATCAACCACCAGACCACCGCGAAATTTCCGCTGAGGTCCAGGCTCCAGCCCAGGATCCACGGGCCGATCATGGAGGCCATCTGGAAGAAGAAGTTGGAGGTGCCGTTGGCGGTGGCGGCGTACTGCTTGCCGGCGAATTCGGAGATCAGAATCGTAAGGTGCGGGTTGGCCACGTAGGAAGCGAAGCCGAATACGAAGCCCCAGATGCTCAGGGCGGTGATGGTGGTCTGGCTGCCGAAGATCACCGTCACCGGAGCGATGATCAACAGCGAGATCATGAGAAGCTGCTTGCGGTGGCCGATGCGGTCGGAGAGCCAGCCGGAAACGAACGGCCCCAGCAGGCCGCCCAAGCCGTAGAAGGTCATCACCGTGCCGGCCATGCCCAGGGAGAAGCCCAGCTTCTTGATGTGGGCGAAGGTCCAGGTGGCGGTGCCCAACTCCACCCACATCAGGAAGAAGCCGGCCATGGCGGTGAGCAGGATGTCCTTGTTGCGAAACACCACTTTGAAGCCATCGAACATTCCGCCAGCGGTCTTGGTCTGCTGGCTGGCGCGCAGCAACAAATAGACCACCACGCCCACCACCATGGTGGCGACGCCCACGATCTTAAAGACCGAATCCCAGCCAAAGGCGGTGTTCAAGGGCGGCACGGACATGCTGGAGACCAGGATTCCGGCCGAGGGGGCGCAGAGCAAAACGCCAAAGGCGGTGCCACGCTCCTTGGGCGGAAACCACTCCATCAGGGCCCGACTGGCGGCGGCGTAGACCGCGCCCGCGCCCAGGCCGGTGGCCACGCGCAGAGCGAACCCAGCCGCGTAGGTTTCGATGCTGCCCATGGCGAAGGTGGTGATGCCCTCCAGCACCAGGCTGCCACCCAGCAACAGACGCACACCAAAGCGGTCGCCCAAGATGCCGGCTGGGATCTGGGTGATGACATAACCCAGATAGAAGGCGCTCATGAAGGCGCCAGCGTCGCTCATGTTCATTTTTAGGATGGGCACCACCACCGGAATCAGGGGCGGCCAAGTGAAACGAACGATGAAAGTGAAGAGAAAGCAGGCTGATGTCAACGCCAGGACCATCCAGCGATAGGGTTGGATGGCATCGGTTTGGTTCTGCTCCACGGAATCCTCCCACGACATGGTTGTCTGTTCTTGGTCTCCCCGAACCCTTGCGACGTGTTGGATGACCTCATATAATATATTAAATGAGGAGCTGTCAAGGCCCTGGGGCGGATGAGCGGAGCTTTTAGGAATTTGCTTAATTTGCTGGATAGTTGCTTGCGCCGGACCCCGGCTCGGGATATAGAACTGGCATGCAAGGCTTGAACGAAAGAATCGACCGCAACTCCTTTGAACCGGCTTACGCCCAGTTGGCCAACCTTCTGCGGGCCCGCATCGCTCAAGGTGAATTCGTGGGCGACAAGCCCCTACCCTCCGAGGCCCAACTCATCCAGCAGTACCAGGTCAGCTCAATGACCGTGCGCCGGGCCATCAAGACCCTGCTGGACCAGGGAGTGGTCTCCACCACCCGAGGACGGGGCACTTTTGTCAAGCCCATGCAGATGCAGACCATCACCTTCAGCCTGGAAGAGTTCACCCGCCTGTTCGAGGCCGAGCAGGACACCTCGGTGAAGATCCTCCAGGCCCGGGTGGTGCGGGCCCAGGGCGAACTCTGCGCCCGCCTGGCGCTCCAGCCCGGTCAGCGGGCGATCCACATCGCCAGCCTGATCCGCCACCATGAGACCCCGGTGGTTTATCACTGGGAATACCTGGTCTATGACCCCCGCAAGCCCATCGTGGAGGCGGAGATCGAGGTGACCTCCCTGCGTGGGCTATTCATGGGAGGGCAGGGGGCGCTGCTGAAGATGGGCGAGATGACCCTGGAAGCCACCATCGTGGACGAGGCCAAGGCCCGGCTGTTGCAGATCGAGGCGGGCTCGGCCGCCCTCCACCTGACCCACACCTTCTACGACTACCAGGACCATCCGGTTTCCTGGGGCGGATTCATCTGTCGCGGCGACAAGCTGCGCCTGAGCACCCGCCTGGGGGCCACTCCGGAGCCAGGCCCCACCGGCGTCCTGAGAACGGCAGAATAGCATGGCGCCAGTTAAACCCAGCCGCAATCTGCCCGACCTGGTGGCCGAGTTGATGGAGACCGAGGTTTTGGAACTGGTGTCCCGCCGCTTGGCCCAGGGTGAGGACCCCATGCCTATTCTGCAGGAATGCCAGGCCGGCATGGCGATGGTGGGGGAACGCTACGAGAAGGGCGTTTATTACATCTCCGGCCTGATCATGGCCGGAGAGATCATGGTCCAGGTGGGCGACTTGCTGAGACCATCACTGCAGCACCGCCATCATGGCCATCAGAAGGGGCGCATCCTGGTGGGCACCGTGGAGGGCGATATCCACTACATCGGCAAGAACTTGTTGAAAATACTGCTTGAATGCTACGGATTCACGGTGCTGGACGTGGGCGAGGACATCCCCGCGCGGGTCTTCGTGGAAAAGGCCCGGGAGTTCCAGCCCCAGGTGGTCTGCCTCTCCTGCCTGCTGACTTCCTCCATCGAGGCCATCCGCAACACCATCCTGGCGCTGCGCCAGATGGCCGGCGAGCTGCCGCTCCTGCCCCGCTTTGTCATTGGCGGCCTGGTGGACCAAAAGGTCTGTCAGCACGCCCAGGCCGACCATTGGACCCGGGACGCCATGGACGGCGTGCGCTACTGCCAGAAGGTCCTGGGCCACGCCCCGGCGGCTTAGGCTCGACGGGCGCTGAGGCTTATCTCCGGCGGGTTGAGAATGGCGCGCTTGACCGCGCACTGGTCCGCCACCCGGAGCACCGCCTTCTCGTATTTTTCCGGAAATTCCGGTGGCAGCACCACCTCCAGCTCGATTCGGGCCAGTCCCTTGCCTTCCGGCCCGCTGATGGTGCGCTGCACCAGCTTGAGGCCAGCGGTGGGGATGCCCCGGGTCTCACAGAAGGAGAGCACGTAGATCCCGGCGCAGGAGGCCAGGGCGGCCAGGAATAGGGCGAAGGGCTCAGGCGCGCTGCCCTCCCCGCCGCTCTCCCGGTCCTGATCGGTGGGGATCACGAAGCCGTTGTAATGCACGTCCACCTTCTTGCCGCCCGGGAAGACCACTTCCATTTCCATCGCCGCGCTCCAGGCTTGGGTTTTCGGCTCTGAAGGCCAAGCTAGCAAGGCCGGAACCGGCTGTCAAACCCCGGCCAGACGGGTCTTGGCCGGCAACCGTCCGGCATGGTAATGGTTAGGCATTGCACCCGATCATTGGCCGTAAGCACGGAGGCATCCCCATGGAACAGAACATCGCCTGGTTCTATGAGCGCCGGGCCGAAAGCGTCATCGAGGCGCTGAAGAAAAACCGCATCAACGCAAGCTTCGTGGCCGACCCGGCCCAGGCCGCGGCCGCGGTGATGGCCCTGATCCCCGAAGGCGCCAGCGTGGGCATGGGCGGCTCGGTGACCATGTTCCAG
>JAIUYB010000132.1 GCA_020216625.1 Desulfarculus sp. | reverse complement strand
ACCAGCTCGTGGATCAGCTCCTCGGCCTCGCCCACCACCACCAAGTCCAGAAAGTCGGCCATGGGCTCGGGGTTGACCATGGCCGAGCCGCCGGCGATGACCAGGGGGTGCTCCGGTCCGCGCTCATCCCGGCGCGGGGGAATGCCGGCCAGCTTGAGCAGGAGCAAGGCGTTGGTGTAGGTCAATTCGTAGCCCAGGGAGAAGCCCACCACGTCGAAGGCCCCCAGAGCGCGGCCGCTCTCCAGGGCCCAGGGCGGCTCGCCCTGGCTGGCCATGAGGTCCAGCAAATCCACCCAGGGCATGAAGGCCCGCTCGGCCGCCACCTCGGGCCGGGGAGCCAGGGCCTCGTAGAGCACCTTGAGCCCCAGATGGCTCATGCCGATCTCGTAGGTTTCGGGAAAGACCAGGGCCAGGGACAGGCGGACCTGGTCGGGGTCCTTGACCACCGACCCGGCCTCCCCGCCCAGATAGCGGGCGGGTTTCATCACTCGATGCAAGAGATCCTGCCGGGACACGCGCTACTCCGTCTCCCCCGCCGCCAGGCGCTCCAACTGGGCGAGGGCGCTCTCCAGACCCTCGGGGGCGGACTGGCCCTGGGCCAGGCGGGCGGCCAGGTCCTCCAGGCGGCGGGAGAGGTTCCGGGCCCGCTCCGGCAGGCCGCTGACCTTGGCCGGGGCGGCGGCCAGGGGGCGCAGATTGATGGTGTCGCCGATGCGTGGCAGGTGAAAACGAACCTGGGGCAGGCGCTGGCTGGCCAGCTTGCGGAAGGCCCCGGCCGAGATCTCCTCGCCATGCATCAGGTAGACGTCCAAACCGGGATGGGCCAGTTCGGTCAGCCAGTTCAGCAACTCGCCCTGGTCGGCATGGGCGCTGAAGCCGCCGATGGTGTGGACCTGGGCGTTGACCGCCACTTCCTCACGGAAAATGCGTACCTTGGCCGCGCCCTCCACCAGGGCCCGGCCGGTGGTGCCGGCGGCTTGATAGCCCACCAGGATCACGTGGCAGTCCTTGCGCCAGAGATTGTGCTTCAGGTGGTGCTTGATCCGCCCGGCGGTGGCCATGCCGTTGCCGGCGATGATCACCGCCGGCCCCTGATGGTCGTTGATGGCCCGGCTTTCCTCGGTTGAGGCGGTATAGCGCAGGTTGGGCAGGTCCAGGGGATCGATGCCCTGCTTGAGCAGGCCATTGGCGTGATCGTCATAGAACTCCGGGTGCTTGCGGAAAATTTCGGTGGCGGCGATGGCCAGGGGTGAATCCAGATAGATCGGCATGTCCTCCGGGAACTCGCCATAGCGGTAGGCGGTGGCCAGGGTGTAGAGCAGGTCCTGGGTGCGCTCCACCGCGAAAGCCGGGATCAGCACCTTGCCGCCTTCGGCATAGGCCTGCTTGATCACGGCCAACAGCTCGTTTTGGCTCTCCTCCAGGGACTTGTGGCTGCGGTTGCCGTAGGTGGTCTCCATGAACAGGGTGTCGGGCCGGGGCAGCTGTTCGGCGTCGGGCACGATCAGGGCCCCGGGCCGGCCCAGATCGCCGGAGAATCCCACCCGGTGGATGCCGCCGTCCACCTTCAGGGTCAGCAGAAGGCTGGCCGCGCCCAGGATATGGCCGGCCTGGACGAAGCGGGCCCGCACCCCGGGCAGATACTCGCGCTCGGCGTCCAGCTCCACCGGACGTAGCAGGGCGATAGCCGCCTCGGCGTCGGCGGTCTCGTACAAGGGCTCCACCGGGGTTCCGCCCGAGCGGCGGTTCTTCTTGCTCTGCCACTCGGCCTCCATCTCCTGGATGTGGGCCGAGTCCAGCCACAGGATGCGCAGCAACTCGCAGGTGGCCGCGGTGGAGTAGATCGGCCCGTTGTAGCCCAGGCGGACCAAGCGCGGGGTCAGGCCGCTGTGGTCGATGTGGGCGTGGGTGATGAACAGGGCGTCCAGATCGCGGGGCCGGTAGGTGGTGGCCATCCAGTTGCGCCGCTCCAATTGCTGGCTGCCCTGGAACAACCCGCAATCCACCAGGAAGCAGGTGTCGCCGTCTTTCTCCACCAGATAGGACGAACCAGTGACCGTGCGGGCCGCGCCCAGGCAGGTGATTCTCATGCCGCCTCCCGGCTGGGGTTGTCTTGGGCGAAAATGGCTTGGCTTGACATGCTTTCGCGTCGAACAATAGTATAGATCGGTTGGACGGCCCGCAAGCGCCGCCCCAAGCCCACCACCCCCCAACCCGGCGGAGCCCGATGCGCAACACCTTGGACCAGCAACAGTACGTCCTCGACGCCCTGAGCGCCCAGGAATCCTGGCGCATGTTCCGCATCCTGAGCGAGTTCGTGGACGCCATCGACACCATGAGCAATGTGCCCAAGGGTGTCAGCATCTTCGGCTCGGCCCGGGTCAAGCCCGGCAGCGATGTCTACCGCCTGTCCGAGGATCTGGGCCGGCGGCTGGTGGAGGCCGGCTTCTCGGTCATCACCGGCGGCGGCGGCGGGGTGATGGAGGCCGGCAACAAGGGCGCGGCCGAGGCCGGCGGCCACTCGGTGGGACTGAACATCGAGCTGCCCTTCGAGCAACGGCCCAACCCTTATGCCAACGTGCGCCTGTCCTTCCGCTACTTCTTCGTGCGCAAGGTCATCTTCGTCAAATACTCGGTGGCCTACATCGTCATGCCCGGCGGGTTCGGCACCCTGGACGAGATGGCCGAGGCCATCACCCTGATCCAGACCCAGCGCATCCGCCCCTTCCCGGTGATCCTGTTTGGCAGCGACTACTGGAACGGCCTGATGGATTGGTTCCGCGACCAGTTGGCCCGCCACGAGATGATCAGCCCCGAGGACCTGGACCTGATCCGGGTGATGGACGACCCGGCCGACGTGATCCGCCTGATCCGCCAGATGGTGATCCTCTGATCGGCGGGTCTCGCCTTCGAAATGTGGTTTGCAAATGTCAACCGGTGGCGTTAAGTTACTCGGCGTCGCCAAGCGTTACCCAAAACCCTAGGAGGCAATCATGGACGACCCTGGTGGTAGTAGTCGAATATCACTGACCAAATATCTCAATACACCCCTGCCGTGGGAAGTCCGTACGCGAGTTGACGCCTAGCCGCTGACTCCGCCTGCGAGCTTCCTTTCGGGGAGGTTCGGAGGTGGAAGATGAAGAACGGACGTCTCTCGCTTCATCTGCAGGATCTTCTTTCCGACAATAAAATCAGCGAATTGCATCACCTGGGCGCATCGGTCAACCCGGTGCGGATGGCCGAGGCCCTCACTGAGCTGTCCCCGGAGGAGAGCTGGCGGGCGCTGATGGCCCTGGGCCCCCAGGACCGGGCCACCGTCTTCGCCAATCTCGGCGACGCGACCCAGGCCGAATTGGCGCTGTCCATGTCGCGCCAGGATTTCGCCGCCATCCTGACCCACATGCCTCCCGACGAGCGGGTGGACCTGCTCAAGCGCATCCCCGAGGACCGCCAGGAGGAGGTGCTGCCCGCCCTGGCCCAGGCCGAGCGGGAGGACATCCGCCGCCTGACCATGCACCCCGAGGGCACCGTCGGCGCGATCATGACCTCCGACTATGCCGTGCTGCCCCCGGATGTCCCGGTGAGCGAGGCTCTGGCCAGGTTGCGCCGCGAAGCCCCGGACAAGGAAACCATTTACTATTCCTACGTGGTGGACGCCGAACGCAAGCTGATAGGCTTCGTATCGCTCAAGGATCTGATCCTGGCCAGACCGGAGACCCTCATCGCCCAGGTGATGAACCGGGACCTGATCCAGGCCCGGGTCGATGAGGACCAGGAGGAGGCCGCCCACAAGATCGCCAAATACAACCTGATCGCCCTGCCGGTGGTGGACTCCCAGGGCGTGCTGGTGGGCATCGTCACCCATGACGACGCCATCGACGTCATCAACCAGGAGCACACCGAGGACATGGAGAAATTGATGGCCATCGCCGGCCGTCACCAGGCGGGGGCCTATCTCGCCACCCCGGTCTGGACCCATTTCCGCAACCGGGTCTACTGGATCACCGGCCTGGCGGCGGTGGGGTTGGTTTCCGGGTTGATCATCCACAACTTCGAGACCACCCTGATGAACCTGCTCATCCTGGCCCTCTACATGCCCATGGTGGCCGACACCGGCGGCAACACCGGAAGCCAGTCGGCCACGGTGATCGTGCGGGCCTTGGCCCTGCGCGAGATCGTCCCGGCCGACGTGGTGCGCATCATGTGGAAAGAGTTCAGGGTCTCGGCGCTGCTGGCCATGGCGCTGGGGGTGCTCAGCTTTGGGAAGGTGATGTTCCTGTCCAGTGACGCCGAAGGTGGAACCGGGGGGTTCCCTTTGTCCTTGATCGGGTTGGCCATCTCTTTGGCCCTGGCGATCCAGGTGGTCACGGCGACCTTGGTCGGCGCCGCGCTGCCGCTGTTGGCCGCCCGGATGAAATTCGATCCCGCGGTGGTCGCCAGTCCGGCCCTGACCACCATCGTGGACATCACCGGGCTTCTGATTTACTTCTGCACCGCCAAGCTGATCTTGGGCATCTGAGGATGGGTCTCCGGGCCGAATCGTTGGTCTTTCAGATCCATTTCTGGTAAATAATTCAGGGTTAAGCCCTGGTGGGCGCGCCGGGTGCGGCCAGATGAACCAAGCGCGGCTTGGTGACGTCATGAGCAACCCTCACGGCCGGTTTTCGCGGGGGGCGGGGTTAATTCCCCGCCCCCTACCCAAAAATCGCGACTGATCCCCGGCGAACCGGTTGGGCGCCAAGACCGACCGCGCGCCGGTCAGCCGCCAGCCCCTTCGGCCGTCGCTGGGCCCGGGGAGTCGCCGAGATTGGAGTGCGAGCGTGAGAAAACGCAGCCATGCGACCAAGATAACCATCGCTTCCCTAACGCTTTTTCTGGTCGTGTCCCTCTGCATGGCGGGCGCGGCCGCTGCCAAGAACGAAAGGAGCAATCCCGTGGTTCGCCTGACCACCAACCTGGGCGAGATCGACATCGAGCTCTTCGCCAACGAGGCCCCCAAATCCACCGCCAACTTCCTGGACTACGTCAAGTCCGGCCACTACGACGGCACCATCTTCCACCGGGTCATCAACGGCTTCATGATCCAGGGCGGCGGCATGACCCCGGACCTGCAGCAGAAGCCCACCAAGAATCCGATCGAGAACGAGGCCGACAACGGGCTGAAAAACGAGGCCTACACCGTGGCCATGGCCCGCACCCAGGATCCCCACAGCGCCACCGCCCAGTTCTTCATCAACGTGAAGAACAACGAGTTCCTGAACCACAAGGGCAAGAACCCGCAGGGCTGGGGCTACTGCGTCTTCGGCAAGGTGGTCAAGGGCCACGGCGTGGTCAACAAGATCAAGGCCGTGCCCACCGGCAGCAAGGGCATGTTCGACGACGTGCCCACCGAGCCGGTGGTGATCGAAAAGGCCGAGGTGGTGGAGCCCTAGGTTTGGCCAAGGCCGGTCCAGCGGTCTTCGCCCCGCCCGAGCCCGGGCGGGTGGCCGCCATCCTGGCGGTCTTGGACCGGCTCTACCCGGCCGCCGAGTGCGCGCTGCACTTTGACGGGCCCTTCCAGCTCTTGGCGGCCACCATCCTTTCGGCGCAGTGCACCGACGAGCAGGTGAACCGGGTCACCCCGGCCCTGTTCGCCCGCTATCCCGACGCGGCCGCCCTGGCCCAGGCCGACCCGGCCGCGCTGGAGGAGATCATCCGGCCCACCGGGTTTTTTCGCAACAAGGCCAAGTCGCTCCTTGGCATGGCCCGGGGCCTGGTGGAGCGTCACGGCGGCCAGGTGCCGGCCGATCTCGATCAACTGGTTAACTTGCCCGGGGTGGGGCGCAAGACGGCCAACGTGGTGCTGGGCAACGCCTTCGGCATCCCCGGCATCACGGTGGACACCCACCTGGGGCGGGTGGCCCGCCGCCTGGGCCTCAGCGACCAGGAGGATCCGGCCAAGGTGGAGCTGGCGTTGATGGAGATCATCCCAAAGCAGCGCTGGACGCTCTTCAGCCACCAGATGATCTGGCACGGCCGGCGGCTGTGCCAGGCCCGCAAGCCGCTCTGCGGCCAATGCGACCTCTTGCCCCACTGCCCCCACGGGCAGGGGCTGGGCGGATAAGGGGACAGGCGAGCCATGGACAAGGAACGGGTCTTGGTGGTGGTGATCGGCGGCGACCAAAAGGGCATCATCGCCCGGGTCTCCACCCTGCTCTTCCAGCACGGGGCCAACATCGAGGACGTGCAGCAGAAGGTCATGGACGGCACCTTCGTCATGAACATGCTGGTGGACATCAGCGACTGCGACTCCGGACCGGCCGGCCTGCGCCGCGACCTGGACCACCTGGGCCAGACCATGGGGCTGACGGTGATGGTCCATTCCGAGTCCGTGGTCAAGGCCATGCATCGGGTCTAGGACCGGGAGCGAACCGTCATGAGCTTCAGCGTGGAAGAGGCCTTCGAGACCGCGGGAATGATCCTCTTCCACAATTTCGACATCCGCGCGGTCACCCTGGGCGTGAACCTCAAGGATCTGGTGCGCCCGGACGCGGCCGCGCTGGCCGGCCTGGCCCACGAGCGCCTGGC
>JAIUYB010000131.1 GCA_020216625.1 Desulfarculus sp. | reverse complement strand
GGCTCCACGATCAGGGCCGCGATCTCCTGGCCGTGGACGGCCAAGAGGGTCTCCAGGGCCTCGGCGCAGGCCAGGCCGCAGGCGGGATGGGTCAACCCCAGACGGCAGCGCCGGCAGTGGGGCTGGGGCAGCCGGCGCACCGGGAAGAGCAGGGGGCCGTAGACCTGGTGGAAGAGGTCGATGCCGCCCACGCTGACGCTGCCCAGGGTGTCGCCGTGGTAGGCTCCCTCCAGGGAGACGAAGCCCTTTTTTTCCGGCCGGCCGGACTGCTGCCAGAACTGGAAGGCCATCTTGAGCGCGATCTCCACCGCGGTGGAGCCGGCCTCGCTGTAGAAGACCTTGTTCAGGCCCGCCGGGGCGATGGCCGCCAGCTCGGCCGCCAGGGCGATGGCGTTGGGGTGGGCCAGGCCCAGCAGGGTGGAGTGGTCCAGGGCATCCACCTGCGCCTTGATGGCCTGGTTGATCTCCGCCACGTTGTGGCCATGCACCGTCACCCACAGCGAGCTGACCCCGTCGAAGTAGCGCTTGCCGTCCACGTCGATCAGCCAGTTGCCCTCGGCCCGCGCGATGACCAGGGGCGGTTCGTCCGGCCACAGGCGCATCTGGGTGAAGGGGTGCCAGAGGTGGTCTCGGTCCAGGCGCAGCAGGTCTTGGCGGTCCATGGCTAAATCTCCCGGCCAATCGGCCGCAGGCCCAAGGCGGCCAGGTCGGCCAGGTCGTCGGCCGGCTGGCGGCCCTCGGTGGTCAGGTAGTTGCCGATCATGGTGGCGTCGGCCCCGGCCAGGTACATCAGCGGGGCCAGGGGCCCCAACACCTGCTGACGGCCGCCGCAGGTGCGCAGCCGGGCCTTGGCCGGCAGCATCAGGCGGAAGACCGCCACCGCGGCCAGGGCCTGGACCGGCGTCAGTTGGGGCAGGTGGCCCAGGCGGGTGCCGGGGATGGGGTTCAGGAAGTTCAAGGGCACGCTCTCGGGATCAAGCTGGGCCGTGGCCAGGGCCAGTTCGGCCCGCTGGCGGGGGGTCTCGCCCAGGCCCACGATGCCGCCCACGCATACTTCCAGCCCGGCCGCCTGGGCCAGGCGGACGGTCTCCACCCGGTCCTCGAAACGGTGACTGGCGCAGATGCGCGGGAAGTGGCTGGGGCCGGCCTCCAGGTTGTGGTGATAGCGGGTCAACCCGGCGTCGGCCAGGCGGCGGGCCTGGTCGGGGCGCAACAGACCCAGGGAGCCGCAGGGGCTGACGTGGCCCTCCCGACGGATGGCCTCCACCGCGCGGCAGATCTCATCCAGGTCCGGCCCCTGGGGGCAGCCCCGGCCGCTGGTGACGATGCCGAAGCGGGTGGCTCCGGCGGCGGCCGCCGCCCGGGAACGGGCCACGATTTCGTCCGCCTCGAGCAGAGGATAGACCTCGGCCTGGGTGTGATGGTGGGCGCTCTGGGCGCAGAAGGCGCAGTCCTCGGAGCAGCGTCCGGAGCGGGCGTTGACAATGGCGCATAGCTCCACTGTCTGGCCGTGGGCGGATTGGCGGGCGCGGCCGGCCTGGGCCATCAGCTCGCCCAGCTCGGCCAGGGAGCCGGGTTCCAGCAGGCGCGCGGCCTGGTCCAGGTCGGTCAGGGGTAGGGTGATCGCGGGCATGGCGGCTCCGGTCAATGTAAACCAGGTTGCGGTTCGCGTTGACAATTTACCAGGGCCGGAGGGCCCGGGCAAGCGCCGGGGGGCGGTCCGATGATTAGTCACACGTCCATAGGCATAGTGAGTTAAACTGAGCGGCATCCACCGCCAACGCGGCGTTTATGGGGAGGAAAGCCATGCGGGACGGTCTGTATCTTGCCTTGGGCCGGGCCACCCTGGCCACGCTGCTGCTGCTGACCGGCTGCGCCGGGGCGGTTGGCGCGCCGGAAGGGGCGGGCCTACGGTCGGCCCTGGTTAGGATTCCAGCCGGTCGATTTTGGATGGGCAGCCGCGACTCGGTGGCGGAGATCGTGGCCAAGGGCGGTGGCGAGGCGGCCACCTACGAGCGGGAATTTCCGCGACATCAGGTTGAAATCACCCAGCCTTTTCTGATGGGAGCCACCGAGGTGACCAACGCCCAGTTCGCGGCCTTCGTGGAGGCCACGGGATATGTCACCGACGCCCAGCGCCAGGGCCAGGGCCATGTCTGGAAGAAGGGCTATGTGCCGCAAAAGGGGGCGGATTGGCTTCATCCCCAGGGGCCGGGCAGCTCCATCGCCGGCCGCGAGGACCACCCGGTGGTGCAGGTGAGCTGGCGGGACGCCCAGGCCTATTGCCAATGGCTCGGCCAGCGGGAGGGCCGGGTCTATGGCCTGCCCACCGAGGCCCAGTGGGAATACGCCTGCCGGGCCGGCAGCGAGACCCCCTTCGCCTTTGGCGAAACCATCAGCGCCGAGCAGGTGAACTATTTCGCCAAGAAACCCTATCCCGGCGGCGCGCCAGGGGTTTACCGGGCCGACACCACCCCGGCCGGCAGCCTGGCCGCCAACGCCTGGGGACTTTACGACATGCACGGCAATGTCTGGGAGTGGTGCCAGGACTTCTACGATCCCGGTTACTACCATCACTCGCCGGCCGCCGACCCCCCAGGACCGGCCCAGGGAACCGAGCGGGTGGTGCGCGGGGGATCCTACAACTTCTCGGCGGTGGGGGTGCGCAGCGCCCGACGCTGGGGCCGGCCTCCGGACCAGGGCTTCAGCCAAGTGGGATTCCGGGTGGTGGCCCAGCCCTGAGTAAGACTTTTTCCCTTCCCCGTTTCGCGGTGGACAAAGATTATCGCGGTTAATTATTATTAAAAATTAGCGTCACAAGCGTCACAAGAGACAAAACCCCTGGTATCCGGAGCCTGTTGATGAAAAATATCCAACGTTTGCGCCGATTCTCGGGCTTGATGCTCCTGCTTTTGGGTCTGGCCGGGCTGGTGGGACCTGGAGCCGCTCCAGTGGCGGCCTCCGGCAGCCCCATCCTCAAGGTGGGGGTGCTGGAGGAGCCCAAGAGCCTGAACCTTTGGCTGGCCACCGACGTCTGGTCCAGCCGGGTGATCCGTATGATTTACGAGCCGTTGTATGTCCGCGAGCCGAAGAATCTGGACCTGGTGCCCTGGCTGGCGGCGGAGATGCCCGAGTACGATCCCCAGGCCCAGACCTACACCATCAAGCTGCGCGAGGCCAAATGGTCCGATGGCAGCGAGTTCACGGCCGACGACGTGGCCTACACCGCCTGGCTGATCCAGGCCTTCAAAATTCCGCTCTATTATGATCTGTGGGACAACGTGGCCAAGGTCGAGGTCCTGGACGCGCGCAAGGTGCGCTTCACCCTGACCGGCCCCTTGGCCACCTTCGTCAGCCGCACGCTGGCCACCCCCATCGTGCAGCGGGCCCAGTGGGAGGCCATCGCCGAAAAGGCCAGCCAGGCCGACAAGCCCCTGGCCAAGCTGCGAGAGGGAAAGATCGCCAAGCCCATCGGCACCGGGCCCTTCATGCTGGTCCAGCAGCAGAGCGGGGTGTTGATGCACCTGCAGAGCAACCCCCACTACTGGGGCCGGGGCCAGACCATCGCCGGAATCCCTTTGGGCCCCCACATCCAGGGCGTATTGCTCAAGGTCTTTGGCACCGCCGACGCGGCCATCCTGGGCCTGCGCAAAGGCGACATCGACTTCTACTGGAACGGCATCCTGCCCGGTTACTTGGGGGAGCTAAAGGATAACAAGGAGATAACGCTCTACCACGGCAAGAAGAGCGCCTTGTACTTCCTGGGCTTCAACCTGCGCCGTCCGCCCATGAGCGACCCCGCCTTCCGCCAGGCGGTGGCCACGCTGGTGGACAAGGACTTCATCGTCGAGCGCATTCTACAGGGCGCGGGCGAGGCCATGACCTCGGTGGTGCCCGAGGGCAACACCTACTTCCACAACTCCAAGTGCCAGACCTGGGGCCAGGGCTTGAGCAAAGAGCAGCGGATCAAGGCCGCCTATGAGATCCTGAAAGCGGCCGGCTACACCTGGAAGACCCCGCCGGTGAACGCCCAGGGGCAGGTCCAGAAGGCCGAGATCATGAGCGGGCCGGGCGGCGTCAACTTGGATGAGTTGACCATCCTGACCCCGCCCAGCGACTACGACCCCAACCGGGCCATGGCCGGCATGATGATCCAGGAGTGGCTCAAGGATCTGGGAGTGCCGGTGTCGGCCCGGCCCATGGCCTTCAACGCCATGCTCCAGCAGGTCAAGAACCGCCACGATTTCGATCTGTTCGTCCTGGGCTACGGCCGCCTGAACCTGGACCCGGATTACCTGCGCACCTTCTTCACCTCCAGCCAGGACAAATCCGGCGGCTGGAACATGAGCGGCTATCGCAACCCCAAGTATGATGAACTGGCCACCCGCTCCGAGGAGGAGATGGACCCCGCCAAACGCCGCGTCATCCTGCATGAGATGCAGATGATCATCAGCCAGGACATCCCTTACCTGCCGCTCTACAACCCCTCCCTGGTCGAAGGCGCGCGGAGCGACCGCTTCAGCGGCTGGGTGGAGATGGTTGACGGCATTGGCAACAACTGGTCTTTCCTGAGCATCAAGCCGGTCAAGTAGCGAAATCGGGAAGGGGCCGGAGCTGCTTCCGGGCCATTGATCGAATATCAAACCGGCCGGGGTGGGAATAATCCCCACCCCGGCTTTGTTGTGGTGGCTCGCCGCCGCCAACGTCCCTGCCGCAAGCGTAACCTCTGCGACTCACCGCGTTTTTCCGGGTGGCCGGTGCAACAACTAGTGGTCCCGGCGGCGTCGGCCGCCAGAGATACCGGCCAAGGGTGGCGGAGTGAGAATGGGAGCTCGCGCCAAGCGTTCATCACAAACCGGAGAAGGTCTTGGGGTTGGCTCAGGCTCCGGTGATGCGCCGGGCCAGGCGGCCCAGGGCCCCGGGCCGGGCCTCCAGGCCCTCCAGGCCCCGGACCAGGCCGGCCAGCAACCGTCCGGCCGGGGTGGCCGAGCGGAGGAAGCGCTGGCGCAGGAGCCCATGCCAGAGACGCCCGGCAAGGTCGGTCCGCCTGCGGGAGAGCTTCATGCGCCGCAGGGCGGTGCGCAGCTCCTTGACCTCGCCAGGGGTCAGGCGGTAGCCCTCGGTCCAGGGGATGGGCAGGTCGATGTTGCCCCAGCGGTCCAGGGCCTCCCAGTCCACCAGGCGCTGAGGCCGGGCGAAGCCGCGCTGCACGCACAGCTCGAACAGCGGGGTGCCGGGGTAGGGCAGGTAGAAGCCCAGGGTGAAGCCCACCCGGGGCAGACTCTCCAGGCAGTGCAGCACCAGGCGCAAGGTCTGGTGATATTCGGCCAGGGTCTCGGTGGGCGCGCCGACGATGAAGGAAAGCATCAGGTAGCCGGGGAAGGCCTTGAGGGTCTCCACCACCCGCCGGGTCTCGGCCACGTGGAAGCCCTTGCCCAAGAGGTCCAGCACCCGGTCGGAGCCCGACTCCATGCCGATGAACAGGCTGCCCACCCGGCGACTCACCAGCTCGGCCAGGAACTCCGGGCTCAGGTAATCCACCCGGGTCTCCACGTGCAGGCCCTCGGTCTTGAGCCCCTCCAGCACCGTGAGCGCCCATTTCTTGTTGGCGGTGAAGTTGTCGTCGTAGAAGAAGACCCCGCCCAGGTGGTGCTTTTCCACCAGGGCGTTGACCTCGGCCACGACCTTCTCGGCCGATTGCCGCCGCCAGGTGCGCTGGTTGAAGAAGTGGTTGTAGCAGAAGCCGCAGGCATGGGGGCAGCCCCGGCTGGCCACGTAGCCGAAGAGCACCCGGGGCACGCCCTCGTAGTTCTGGGCGATGTATTTTTCCACCGGGATCAGGGACCAGTCCATGGCCACCTGGTCCAGGTCCTTGATCAGCGGCGGCCGGGGGTTGATCACGACGCGGCCGTCGCGCTTGTAGCCCAGGCCCGGGATGTCCTCCACCGGCCGGCCCTGAGCCAGGGCCTGGGCCAACGCCACCGCGCCCACCTCGCCTTCGCCCAAGAGCACATAGTCCACCGCCGCCTCGGCCAGGCATTGGCCCGGCTCCACCGTGGCGTGGACCCCGCCCAGGAGGATCGCCACCCCGGGCAGGGCGGCCTTGAGCCGGTCGCAGCACTCCACCACCAGGCCCAGGGGATCGCCGGTGATGATCGACAGCCCCACCAGGAAGGGTCGTTGGGCGATGACCTCGGGCAGGCCGGCCAGGGCCTCCTCCCGGGTCCAGTGGTAGACCCGCACCGCGAAACCGGCCCGCTTCAGCGCCGCCCCCACGTAGAGCAGGCCCATGGGCGGCCGGGGCGGCTCCAGGGTGCCGTGCCAGATCTTGATCAGCGCCACCTGGTTGTTGTCCAGGGGCGGGTGGTTGGCCGTGGTGTGGGTTTGCGCGCGCATGGGGGGCAATATAACCCCGACTGACCGCCGCGTCCATGCCCGGCGGGCGGGACGTGATGGCGATGGCATTGACTATTGGATGGCCAGCAGGCTGACGTCGCCGTGGCGGATGGTGGATATCTGGCCGGGAGACTCCTCCAGCAGCAGCGCGCCGTCGGGGGCCACCCCCCGGGCCAGTCCCTGGCGCACCTGGTCGCCGTCGCGCACCGTGACCGGACGGCCGGTGAGCCA
>JAIUYB010000130.1 GCA_020216625.1 Desulfarculus sp. | reverse complement strand
CGACGTGACCGAGATCGACCTGCTGCGTTACCTGCGCGACGATCCCGAAACCGAGGTGATCCTGATGTACCTGGAGGACATCAGCAACGGGCGGGAGTTCATCGAGGTGGCCCGCGAAATCGCCTGGGACGCCAAGAAGCCCATGCTGGCCATCAAGAGCGGCACCAGCCCCGAGGGAGCCAAGGCCGCCAGCAGCCACACCGGCTCCCTGGCCGGGTCCGAGGCGGCCTACGACGCCATCTTCATGCAGAGCGGCATCCAGCGGGTGGAGGGCATCACCGAGCTGTTCCACTACGCCCAGGCCTTCGGCTCCCAGCCGGTGCCCAAGGGCAACCGCGTCGCCATCGTCACCAACGCCGGCGGACCGGGCATCATGGCCACCGACGCCGCCATCCGACACGGCCTGAAGCTGGCCAATTTCAGTGACGTCACCCTGGCCAAGCTAAAGAACGACCTGCCGGCCACCGCCAGCATCCACAACCCGGTGGACGTGATCGGCGACGCCACCCACGAGCGCTACGAGGCCGCCATTCGTCACGTGCTCCAGGACGAGAACGTGGACGGCGCGGTTATCATCCTCACCCCCCAGGCCATGACCGACATTCTGGAAACGGCCCACATCGTGCCCACCGTGGTCCGGGGCATCGACAAGCCGGTGCTCTGCTCCTTCATGGGCATCGTCGATGTCAGCGCCGGGGTGAACCACCTGCAGCAGAACGGCATCCCCAACTACATGTTCCCCGAGGCGGCGGTGCGCACCCTGGCGGCCATGGCCCGCTTCGGCGAGAAGCTCAAGCCCCAGGCCCGCTGGGTCAAGCCGGTGCAGGCCGACTGCTCCTCGACCCAGCTTTTGATCAACGAGAGCCTGGAGCTGGAGCCCACCCACCTGATGCACGAGCACGAGGCCAATCGCATCCTCCAGTGCTACGGCTTCCCCTTGCTCAGATCGCGTCTGGTGACCAAGCCCGAGGATCTGGAGGCGGCGGCCAACTTCGTGGGCTTCCCCCTGGTGATGAAGATCGTCAGCCAGCAGATCGTGCACAAGTCCGACGCCGGCGGGGTCAAGGTGGGCATCAAGGACCTGGACGAGGCCAAGGCCGCTTACGCGCAGATTTTGGCGAACGCCAAGGCCTACAACCCCGAGGCGGTGATCGAGGGCGTATATCTGGCCGAGATGGCCAAGAAGGGCGTGGAGGTCATCCTGGGCGCCCACCGCGACCCCAAGATGGGCCCCATCGTGATGTTCGGCCTGGGAGGCACCCTGGTGGAGGTGCTCAAGGACGTCAGCTTCCGTTTGGCTCCGATGTGGGAGTCCAGCGCCGAGCGCATGATCCAGGAAATCAAGGCCTACAAGATCCTCCAGGGGGTGCGCGGCAACCCGCCCTCGGACATCGAGGCCCTCAAGGATTGCATCCTGCGTCTGTCCCAGCTTTTGGACGAGAACCCGCAGATCGCGGAGATGGACATCAACCCCCTCATTGTCTACCCTGAGGGTCAGGGATGCGCCGTGGCCGACTGCCGCATCATCCTCAAGCACCAATAGCGCCCGACCGGGACGGCCCACCCGGCCGTCCCGGCCAACCAAACCTCTCGCAAGGGGGTGCAGGAATGGACGCTTCCGCCCAATCGCATGTCTCCCCTAACCACATCGACGCCTTGTTGCCGCCCCAGATGGCGGCCAGGGCCGAACAGATCGGGGTGGCCAAGGCCAAGATCGGCCTGGTCAAGCTCTTCACCCTGGCGGTGTTGGCCGGCTCCTTCATCGGCCTGGGCGCGGCCTTTTCCACCACCGCCACCACCGGCCTGGGTGGGGCGCCCTGGGGGCTCGTCCGCCTGTTGGCCGGTGGCACCTTCTGCCTGGGCCTGATCCTGGTGGTGGTGGCCGGGGCCGAGCTGTTCACCGGCAACAACCTGATCGTCATGGCCTGGGCTGGGGGCAAGGTCTCCTTCCGGGCCGTGCTGCGCAACTGGGTGGTGGTCTACCTGGGCAACCTGGCCGGCTCCCTGGCCACCGCCGGCCTGGTCTTCTACTCCGGGCAATACTTCTTTGGCGACCGGGCGGTGGGCATCAACGCCCTGAACATCGCCAACGCCAAGTGCGCGATTGAGTTCTTCCCGGGCCTGGCCCTGGGCGTCCTGTGCAACGCCTTGGTTTGCCTGGCGGTTTGGTTATGCTACAGCGCCCGCAGCGTGGTGGACAAGATCGCGGCGGTGGTGTTCCCCATCACCGCCTTCGTGGCCGCCGGCTTCGAGCACAGCGTGGCCAACATGTACTTCATCCCGCTGGGCCTGTTCATCAAGCTAGGCGCCCCCGCTGGCTTCTGGGCCGGCCTGGCCCAGACCCCGGCCGACTGGCCCCACCTGACCTGGCAGGGTTTCTGGCTGGGCAACCTGCTGCCGGTGACCATCGGCAACATCATCGGCGGGTCGCTGATGGTGGGTCTGGTCTACTGGTTCGTCTACCTGCGGGGGGCCAACCGGTCCTGAGGCCCCGGTCCAACCCCAGCATCGCCCTCCCCACCAGGGGGCCGCCCCGCGCCGTCGCGAACCCCACTCGCTCGGCGCCCCGGGGTTCGCCCCCTGTCATTTTTCCTATCCGTGGCGGGTTGGATTCGGCTCTTCGCAAGGGACCCATCGAGTAACCCGATACCGCCGTCCCGGCCGCCCTGATCTGGGCCGAAGCTACCGTTTTTTAAGCCGCAAAAAGGTGGACTTCAAAGTCGTATCTTGTTATGCTCGGGCCGCGCGAAAATCCCCCAAATCGGGGTCAAGTTCCGGGAGGAAGACATGGCCAAGCTGAAGATCAGCGATCTCGCCAAGATAAAAGACCAAGTAACCCAGGCCACCAGCCTGCGCGAGGGCGGGGCCCAGGTCAAGGTGACCGTGCACATGGGCACCTGCGGCATCGCCAGCGGCGCCCGCAACGTGCTCAACGCGGTGATGGACGAACTGACCAAGAGCGGCCGCAAGGACATCATCGTGACCACCAGCGGCTGCATGGGCCTGTGCAGCGCCGAACCCCTGGTCACGGTGGAAAAGGCGGGCGCCGAACCCATCAAGTATTCCCACATGGACGACGCCAAGATGCGCCAGGTCTTCAACCGCCACGTGCTCGCCGACGAGGTCCAGACCCAGTGGGTCTTGGCCAAGGGCAGCGAGCAGTAGTAGGGGGGCGCCATGAAATTGTTTCGCCAGCATTGGTTGATTTGCGGCGGCACCGGCTGCCAGGCGGCGGGCTCCATCGCGGTGCGCGACGCGCTCAAGGCTGAGATCCAGAATCAGGGCTTGGCCGAGGAGATCGCGGTGGTGGAGACCGGGTGCAACGGGTTCTGCGCCATGGGTCCGGTGGCCGTGGTCTACCCCGAGGGCATCTTCTACGTCGCCATCGAGGTCTCCGACGTTCCCGAGCTGGTCAGCGAGCACATGCTCAAGGGCCGGCCGGTCTCGCGCCTGTTCTACAAGGAGCCGGCCACCAAGAACGTCATCCCGGACATGATGGACATCCCCTTCTTCGCCCACCAGAAGCTGATCGCGCTCAAGAACCGCGGCATCCTGGACGCCGAGAACATCGACGAGTACATCGCCCGCGACGGCTACCAGGCCCTGGGCAAGGCCCTGACCGAGATGACCCCGGAGCAGATCATCGCCGAGGTCAAGACCAGCGGCCTGCGCGGCCGCGGCGGCGCGGGCTTCCCCACCGGCCTGAAGTGGGAGTTCTGCCAAAAATCGCCCGGCGAGATCAAGTACGTGCTCTGCAACGCCGACGAGGGCGACCCCGGCGCGTTCATGGACCGCTCCATCCTGGAGGCCGACCCCCACTCGGTGGTGGAGGGCATGACCATCGCGGCCAAGGCCATCGGGGCCAACGAGGGCTATGTCTACTGCCGGGCCGAGTATCCCCTGGCGGTGCACCGCCTGCAATTGGCCATCGACCAGGCCCGCGAGTACGGCCTGTTGGGCGAGAACATCCTGGACAGCGGCTTCTCATTCGACCTGCACATCTACCAAGGCGCGGGCGCCTTCGTCTGCGGCGAGGAAACCGCCCTGATGCGCTCCATCGAGGGCAAGCGCGGCATGCCCCGGCCCCGGCCCCCGTTCCCGGCCGTGGCCGGCCTCTGGAACCGCCCCACGGTGCTCAACAACGTGGAGACCTGGGCCAACATCCCCCAGATCATCCAAAAGGGTGGCGCCTGGTACGCCTCCATCGGCACCGAGGGCAGCAAGGGCACCAAGGTCTTCGCGCTGACCGGCCATGTCAACAACATCGGCCTGGTGGAGGTGCCCATGGGCACCTCCTTGCGCACCATCATCTACGACATCGGCGGCGGCATCCCCAAGAAGCACCGCAAGTTCAAGGCCGTGCAGTTGGGCGGCCCCTCCGGCGGCTGCGTGCCCGAAGAGCATCTGGACACCCTGTGCGACTACGAGGCCATCGCCAAGGTCGGGGCCATCATGGGCAGCGGCGGCATGATCGTCATGGACGACAGCACCTGCATGGTGGACATGGCCCGTTTCTTCATGGACTTCGTGCAGGAGGAATCCTGCGGCAAGTGCACCCCCTGCCGCGAGGGCACCCGGCGCATGCTCCAGATCCTGGAGCGGATCGTGGAGGGCGAGGGCCAGGAGGGCGACATCGAGACCCTGGAGGAGCTGGCGGCCATGATCCAGACCTCCAGCCTCTGCGGCCTGGGCCAGACCGGACCCAACCCGGTGCTCTCCACCCTGCGCTATTTCCGCGACGAGTACGAGGCCCACATCCGCGACAAGAAGTGCCCGGCCAAGAGCTGCGTGGCCCTGTTGGACTTCGTGGTGGACGAGGCCAAGTGCAAGTCCTGCGGCCTGTGCTTCAAGAACTGCCCGGTGAGCGCCATCACCTGGGAGAAGAAGAAGCCGGCCCACATCGACCTGTCCAAGTGCATCAAGTGCAAGACCTGCTTCGAGAACTGCAAGTTCGACGCTATCAGCTAGAAGCGTCGCGCCGATAAACACGCCGCCCGCGCCGGAGCCATCCGGCGCGGGCGGCGCGCTTTTAGCCTAAGGTGGGGCTGGCTACATCAGGCCGCGATACAGCCCGCCGTCGATGACCACGCTGGCTCCGGTGATGTAGGCCGCGCGCTCCGAGGCCAGGAAGACCGCCAGGTCGGCGAACTCCTCCGGCCGGCCCATGCGGCCCAGGGGAATGCCGGTCAGCACCCCTGCCGCGATCTCCTCCCGGGAGCGGCCCTCGTTGGCGCTGCGGTAGGCCAGGATCTGGTCCACCCGCTCGGTGAGAATCCAGCCTTGGCAGATGTTGTTGACCGTGATGCCCGCCGGCCCCACCTCGTCGGCCAGGCTCTTGGCCCAGCCGATCACCGCCGCGCGCAGGCTGTTGCTCTGGATCAGGGCCGGCAGGGGCTGCTTGACCGAGACGCTGGTGACGTTGACGATGCGTCCCCAGCCCTTTTCCTGCATGTAGGGCAGGGCCCCGCGCACCAGGGCCTGGGCTGAGAACAAGAGCAACCGGGCGGCCTTGAGCCAGGCATCCTCGTCGAAGTCGGCGAAGCCCCCGGCCGGGGGGCCGCCGCCGTTGGTCACCAGCACGTCCAGGCGGCCCAGCTCCCGCCCGGCCTGGCGGGTGAACTCCTCGGCCTGGTTGGAATCCATTAGGTCCACCGCCCGCCACCAGACCCGCACGCCGAAACGCTCGCCGGCCTCCCGGGCCAGGTCGGCCAGTTTTTGCTCGTTGCGGGCGCAGACCGCCAGGTCGCAGCCCTCGGCCGCCAGGCCCAGGGCCACCGCCCGGCCCAAACCTTGACTGGCCCCGGCCACGCAGGCCACCCGTCCCTTGAGTCCCATGTCCATAACGTCCCCCTTGGTTGATGAGGGTTGATCAGCTTCGGTCTCCGTCGCCGTCATCCGGGTCGACAATGGCCTCCGCCACCGCCGCGCGCAGGCGCTGGAGCCGCACCAGGCGGGCGTAGACCCCGTCCTGGGCCATCAGCTCCTCGTGGCGGCCCTGCTCCACGATGCACCCCTTTTGCATCACCAGGATGTGGTCGGCGTGGCGGATGGTGGAGAGCCGGTGGGCGATGACGAACGTCGTGCGTCCTGCACGCAGACGACGCAGGCCTTCCTGGATGAGATGCTCGCTCTCCGAGTCGAGACTGGAGGTGGCTTCATCGAGAATGAGCACACGCGGGTCGGCGAGAATGGCGCGCGCGATGGCCACGCGCTGCCGCTGACCACCCGAGAGCTTCACACCGCGCTCACCGACAATCGTGTCGTATTGCTGCGGGAAGCCCATGATGAAGTCGTGCGCGTTGGCGATCTTGGCCACGGCCATCACTTCCTCATCGGTGGCGCCGGGCTTGGTGAAGGCGATGTTGTCCTTGACCGTGCCGTCGAAGAGGAAGTTGTCCTGCATGACCACACCGAGGTGCCGGCGATAGTCACGCAGCTTGAGATCACTGACCGCCGTACCGTCCACCAGAATGCGCCCCTTCTGCGGCTGCGCGAAGGCCATGATGAGCGAGATGAGTGTGCTCTTGCCGCTGCCACTCGATCCCACCAGCGCCGTGGTGGTGCCGGCCGGTGCCACGAAGCTCACGTGCTGCAGCACCGGCACGCCCTCCTCGTACTCGAAGGACACGTCGTCGAATTGCACGC
>JAIUYB010000129.1 GCA_020216625.1 Desulfarculus sp. | reverse complement strand
TCAGCGACCACAACGTGCGCGAGACCCTGGGGGTCTGCGACCGGGCCTACATCCTCAACGAGGGCTCCCTGCTGGAGGAGGGCGACCCGGAGACCCTGGCCCAGAGCGAAATCGCCCGCCGCATCTATTTGGGAGAAAGGTTCCGTCTGTAGTCATGATCCGCCCGCCCCACAGCCACGATCGTCCCCCGCGCGACCTCCAGATTGGCCGGGCTCCGGTTCGTCCCCGCGCGAGCCAGCGCCCCAACCTTGGCCGGGCGAGCTAACCATGGGCCTGGAGATCAAACAAAGCCTCAAGCTGAGCCAGCAACTGGTGATGACCCCCCAGTTGCAGCAGGCTATCAAGCTCTTGCAGCTCAACCGCCTGGAGCTGGCCGAGACCATCCAGCAGGAGTTGTTGGAAAACCCCATGCTGGAGGAGGCCGAGGAGATGCTGGGCGAGGCCGAGGCCAGCCAGTTGGAGGCCGAGACCAGCGCCTCCGCCGAGCGCACCGAGGCCAGCGAGACGGCCTACGAGACCGGCGGGGAGACCGACGCCGGCCCGGCCAGCGAGGCTCGCGAGGCGGCCGACGGCCTGGACGAGGTGCGGCTGACCGACGAGGTGAAGGAGGACTTCGACTGGGAGAACTACCTGGGCGAATACTCCTCCGCCCCGGCCGGGGGCGAGGTCGGGGGCATGGAGGATCGCGAGGCCCCCTCCTTCGAGGCCATGCTCACCAAGTCCGCCTCGCTCAAGGAGCACCTGCTCTGGCAGTTGCGCATGGCCGCACTCAACGAGGACCAGATGACCATCGGGGCCCTGATCATCGGCAACCTCAACGAGGACGGCTACCTGCAAGTTTCCCTGGATGACCTGGCCCAGACCGCCCAGACCGACAGCGCGGCGGTGGAGACGGTGCTCAAGGTGATCCAGCAGTTCGACCCCCTGGGGGTGGCCGCCCGCGACCTCCAGGAATGCCTGCTCATCCAGGCCACCGAGCTCTACCCCGGCCACGATCTGGTCTTCGACATCCTGGAGCAGCACCTGGGCGACCTGGAGCGGCGCAACTACCAGGTCATCGCCAAACGCCTGGGGGTCAGCCTGGACGAGGTGGCCGACGCCCTGGAGGTGATCCGCAAGCTGGACCCCAAGCCCGGACGCCAGGTGAGCGAGGAGGAGCCCCAGTACATCACCCCTGACATCTATGTCTACAAGATGGACAACGAGTTCGTCATCGTGCTCAACGAGGACGGCCTGCCCAAGCTGCGGGTGAACAGCTATTACAAGGACGCCCTGAGCCAGGGGGCCTCGGCCGAGGCCAAGGAATACGTGCAGAGCAAGCTTCGGAGCGCGGTTTGGCTGATCCGTTCCATCCACCAGCGCCAGCGCACCATCTACAAAGTCACCGAGAGCATCGTCGGTTTCCAGCGCGAGTTCCTGGAAAAAGGCATCGCCTACCTCAAGCCGCTGGTCCTGCGCGACGTGGCCGAGGACGTGGGCATGCACGAGTCCACCATCAGCCGGGTCACCACCAACAAATACGTCCACACCCCCCAGGGCGTATTCGAGCTCAAGTTCTTCTTCAACTCCGGCATCAACAAAGTCGAGGGCGGGGCGGTGGCCTCCGAGGCGGTCAAGGAGCGCATCCGCGCCATCATCGCCGGCGAGGATCCGGCCAAGCCCTTGTCTGACCAGACCATCGGCGATATGCTGAAAAAAGAGAACATCGACATCGCCCGGCGCACGGTGGCCAAATATCGGGAGATGCTGGGCATCCTTCCCTCCAGCCGCCGCCGGCAAACCCTGCGGCCCCGGGGCAGGTGACGACCGCCGCCCTGGAAGGCGCCCGGAGGCCCGGCCTCCACTTGGCGATTGACAAGCGCCGGGCCGCGGGATATGGAACACACCTGCACCGGTGGCCCCCCGCGGACCGGCGATAAGGTATATACTGGACCCAAGGCAGGGGTTGACGGCATGACCGACCCTGACCCAGCCCGCTCGAACAGCCAAGGAGGGTCTTGAATGCAAATTCAGGTTACTTTCCGCCACGTGGAGCCTTCGGAGGCGCTGAAGGAATACGCCAATGACAAGGTTGGCAAGATCCAAAAGTACCTCGACGGTCCGGTGGAGGCCCAGGTGACCCTGGGGGTTGAGAAGCACCGCCACATGGCGGACGTGGTGATCTACGCCAGTGGATTCAAGATCCACGGCCAGGAGACCACCGGCGATCTTTACAGCGCCATCGACCTGGTCATGGACAAGCTGGACAAGCAGGTCAAGCGCTACCGCGAGAAGCTCAAGCGCATCGTCCGGGTCCAGCCCCAGGTGGCCGAGGTCCCCTACAAGGTGGACGTCTTCGAGGCCGAGAGCCTGGCCGAGGATCAGCCCCGGGTGATCAAGTCTCAGCGGCTGACCGCCAAGCCCATGGACGCCGACGAGGCGGCCATGCAACTGGACCTGTCCCAGGGCGATTTCCTGGTCTTCATCAACGCCCGGACCGAAGTCCTCAACGTGATCTACCGACGCGCCGATGGCAACTTCGGCCTGATCGAGCCCCAATAACCGGCCGAAGGTGCTGTTCAAAAGACATGAAGCTTACCAACCTGCTCACCGAGAAACAGATCAATCCCGACCTCCATGCGCGGGGCAAACGCGCCGCCATGGAGGAGCTATGCCAGAGCCTGGCCCGCCCCGGCCTGGACGCCGATCGCCTGATGGAGGTCCTCTTGGAGCGCGAGCGCCTGGGGTCCACCGGCATCGGCGATGGCATCGCCATCCCCCATGGCAAGCTGCCCCACCTGGACGATCTGTTGCTGGCCTTTGGCCGCTCCCTGGCCGGGGTCGATTTTGACGCCTTGGATGGAAAACCGGCCCACCTTTTCTTCCTGGTGGTGGCTCCGGAGAATTCGGCCGGAGTCCACCTCAAGGCCTTGGCCCGCATCAGCCGCCTGCTCAAAAGCCACGTGGTGCGCAAGGAGCTGATGCAGGCCAAGGACGCCCGGGCGATCTACGAGATCATCCTGGCCCAGGACGAGGAGTTCTAGCCGCCTTGAACGAGGCCAACCTCCGCGCCAACGCCCGCTTCGTGGTCATCACCGGGCTCAGCGGCTCGGGCAAGTCCACCGCCCTGCGGGCCCTGGAGGACTTGGGCTTCTACGCCGTGGACAACCTGCCGGTGGAGCTGCTGCCGGCCTTCGTGACCCTGCCCCTGGGCAGCGCCGGCGAACCCTTCCGCGCCGCCCTGGTGATGGACATCCGCGCTCCCCGCTTCGTGGAAAACGCGCCCCAGGTCTTCATCGATCTGGCCAACCGCGGTTTCTCCCTGGATATCCTGTTCCTGGAGGCCAGCGACGCCGCGCTCGTCCGCCGCTTCTCCCAGACCCGACGCCACCATCCCCTGGCCAGCGATAACGACACCATCCAGGATGGCATCCAGCGCGAACGCCTGCTCATGGAGCCCCTCCGCCAGCAAGCGGCCCAAATCGTGGACACCAGCCGCTTCACCACCCACGAGCTGCGTCGGGAGATATTCCGGCTCTACAGCGAGTTGGCCCCACCCGCGCCCTTGCAGGTCAACCTGCTGAGTTTTGGTTTCAAATACGGACTGCCCCCCGAGGCCGACATGGTCCTGGACGTTCGTTTTTTGGCCAATCCCTATTTCATCCACGACCTGCGTCAGCTTGACGGTCAAGACGCAAGGGTGGTAGATTACGTCTTCAAGCAGGAGGACACCGGGGCATTCTTGAGCAAACTCAAGTCGTTGCTCGATTTTCTCCTGCCCCGCTACCGGCAGGAGGGCAAAAGCCAGCTCACCCTGGCCATCGGCTGCACCGGGGGGCGTCACCGCTCGGTGGCGGTGGTGGAATGGCTGGCCCGGGAACTGAAATCACCCGAGTGCCGGGTGACCGTCCGCCACCGAGACCTGACCCTGGACAACGCCACGTGATAGGACTCGTCATCATATCCCACGCCCGCCTGGCCCGTGAACTGGTCAACGCGGCCGAGTTCATCCTGGGCAAGATCGAGCAGGTGGAGACCGTCTCGGTGGAGGCCAACCTGGAGGCCGACCACCTGCGCCGCCTGCTGACCGGCGCGCTGGAAAAGGCCGACAAGGGAGACGGGGTCCTGATCCTGACCGACATGTTCGGCGGCACCCCCAACAACATCAGCCTGGCCTTCCTGGAGCCGGACAAGGTCGAGGTGGTCACCGGCATGAACCTGCCGATGCTGATCAAGGCCGCCACCGCCCGCCAGGGCAAGGGCCTGGAGGATCTGGCCCGGGTGGTCTGCGAGGCCGGCAAGGGGGCCATCTCGGTTGCCGGCGAACTGCTCGCCCACTGATCCCGGGCCGCGCCTGCTGCTGGCCCCCCTGCGCCCCGCGCACCTGGACCAAGTCCTGGCCATCGAGCGTCTAAGCTTCCCCCATCCCTGGGCGCGTCATCTTTTCGAGGCCGAGCTGCGCTATCCCCAGGCCCTCTGCCTGGGAGCCTTTGGGCATCTGGACCAACGGCTGTGGGGTTACGCCATCCTCTGGATCGTGGTGGACGAGGCCCAAATCCAGAACCTGGCCGTGCACCCCGACCAGCGCGGCCGCGGAGTGGCCCGCCGGATGCTCGCAAGCGCCTTGGCCGAGGCCCGGCGGCGGGGGGCCAGCTGGGCCAGCCTGGAGGTCCGCCCCAGCAACCTTCCCGCCCGGCGGCTCTATGCCGGTCTGGGCTTCCAGGAGGTCGGCCGCCGTCCGGGCTACTACCAGCCCGAGGGCGAGGACGCCCTGCTGCTCAACGCCGAGTTGACCACCATCCACACTTCGGAAAGCGCTTGATTAACGCCGCGTGAAGCTTTACGATAAAGGAAAAGTCGCAATGAGTAGGCCAGGCGCCCGGAGTAGCGTGTCACACGCCGTTTCCCCCCGGAAACTCCGGGTGTTGGCCATTTGGGCAGTGGCTGGATCACCGGAACAGGCGCGGGTTTCGACCCGGGAGGCAGGCCCATGGCGGTGAAGGTCGGGATCAACGGATTTGGTCGGATTGGGCGTCTGGCGGCCCGTATTCTGGGGACCGGACACCGGGATCTGGAATTGGCGGTCATCAACGGCCGGGCCGACTCCTTCCAGTTGGCCCACCTTCTCAAATACGACTCGGTCCACCGCACCTTCGGCGGCACCGTGGATTTTGACAACGAATCCCTGACCATCGAGGGCCAGCGGGTGGCCATCACCCGTTTCGCCAAACCGGCCGAGATCCCCTGGCGTGACTTGGGGGTGGACATCGTCCTGGAGACCACCGGCAAGTTCACCAGCCGCGAGGCCAGCCAGGGCCACCTGGACGCCGGGGCCCGGAAGGTTCTGATCGGGGCCCCGGGCAAGGGGGTGGACCTGACCCTGGTCCTGGGCGTCAACCACACCGCCTACGACCCTAAAAAGCACCACATCGTCAGCAACGCCTCTTGCACCACCAACTGTCTGGCCCCGGTGGCCAAGGTGCTGCACGACGCCTTCACCATCGAGCACGGCCTGATGACCACCATCCATTCGGTCACCATGAGCCAGCGCATCCTGGACGGCTCGCACAAGGACATCCGCCGGGCCCGGGCCGCCGGCATGTCCATCATCCCCACCACCACCGGCGCGGCCAAGGCCGTCACCGAGGTCTTCCCGGCCCTGAAGGGCCGCCTGGACGGCATGGCCTTCCGGGTGCCCACCCCGGACGTTTCCATCGTCGACCTGGTGGTGCGCCTGGGGCGGAGGGTCAATGTGGAGCAGGTGAACGGGGCCCTGCGCCAGGCGGCCGAGGGCCCCCTGAACGGCATCATGGCGGTGACCGACGTGCCCCTGGTCTCGGTGGACTACACCTCCTGTCCCTATTCCTCGGTGGTGGACGCGCCCCTGACCCAGGTCATGGACGAGCGCATGGTGAAGGTCATGTCCTGGTACGATAACGAGATGGGCTTCACCCACCGCTTGGTGGACCTGGCCGCCTATTTGGCCAAAAAACTCTAGCAATGACGCAACCCCACGGCCTGGCGCGACGCCGGGCCGTGGTCGTTTTCGGCCCGCCCCGACGATGGGGCCCAGCCAACCGGAACCGGCCGTGGATCCCGGCCGCAAGGAGAGGGAATAGCCGTGCGTTACATTAACGAGGTCGATCTGCGTCAGAAACGGGTCCTGATCCGGGTGGACTTCAACGTGCCCTTGGACGAGAACCAGAACATCACCGACGACAACCGCATCCGCGCCGCCCTGCCCACCATCAACTACGCCCTGGACGAGGGGGCCAAGGTGATCGTGGCCTCCCACATCGGCCGGCCCAAGGGCAAGCGGGTGGCGGCCCTTTCCATGGCGCCGGTGGCCCGCCGCCTGGGCCGCCTGCTGCAAAAGGACGTCAAGCTGGCCCCGGACTGCGTGGGGGCCGAGGTGCGCCAGATGGTGGAGGCCCTGCAGCCGGGCGAGGTGCTGGTGCTGGAGAATCTGCGCTTCCACCCCGGCGAGACCTTGAACGAGGACGATTTCGCCAAGGAGCTGGCCTCGCTCTGCGATATCTACGTCAACGACGCCTTCGCCGTGGCCCACCGCGAAAACGCCTCGGTGGTGGCGGTGGCCAGGTTCGCGCCCATCGCGGTGGCCGGCTTCACCATGAAAAAAGAGCTGGAGTACTTCAAGCGCTCGCTCTTG
>JAIUYB010000128.1 GCA_020216625.1 Desulfarculus sp. | reverse complement strand
ATCGAGCCCTATGCCAACGCCTCCCACCGCGCCCTCTGCGACGGACTGATAAGGCATGTGCCCGCCCGATGGACCCTGCTCACCCTGCCCGGCCGCCATTTCCGCTGGCGTTTGCGCGGCGCGGCCAGCTTTCTGGCTCTGGCCGCCGGCGACATCCTGCGCCAGCCCTGGGACGGTCTGATCTGCTCCGCCATGCTCGACCTGGCCGAGTTGCGGGGGTTGGCGCCGGAGTTGGGCCAAACTCCAGCCCTGGTTTATTTCCACGAGAACCAGATGGCCTATCCCGCCCCGGGCCAGGCCGACGACCGCCAGCGGGAGCGCGACCTCTTCCTGGCTTGGACCAACCTCACCACCGCCCAGGCCGCCCAGCGGGTGGTCTTCAACTCCGATCATCAGCGCCGGGAATTCCTCGCCGCCGCCGCATCGCTGCTGGAGGCCCTGCCCGACGCCGTCCCTCCGGACTTGTTGCCCGGCATCACATCCAAAAGCGCCGTCCTGCCGGTGCCCGTGGACACCACCGAGGCCGCCGGCCTGGAGCGAGCGCCGCGTCAAGGCCCCTTGCGCCTGCTCTGGAATCATCACTGGCACCATGACAAGGACCCGGAAGCATTTTTCGCGGCGTTGGCGGACCTGTCCGGGCAAGGACTGGCGTTCGAATTGGCGGTGCTGGGCCTCAGCTCTGGCCGGCCTCCGGAGGTCTTTTCGAAAGCCCGCGCGGCCCTGGGGGAGCGGGCGCGGCAATGGGGCGCCGTGGTCGACCGGCGGGACTATTGGCGCTGGCTCCACTGGGCCGACCTGGTGGTCAGCACCGCCCGCCAGGAGAACCAGGGCCTGGCCGTGGCCGAGGCGGTCTGGGCCGGCTGCCGTCCCCTCCTGCCCCGGGCCCTGGTCTATCCCGAGCTCTACCCGGAGGCCTGCCTCTATCCCCCCGGTCATTTGGCCACGGCCCTGGCCCCGTTGTTGGCCGATCCCGACGCCGCCCGGGCCCCTCAGCCCGCCGCCCGACGCGCGGCCCAGGCCATGACCTGGGCCCGCCTGGAGCCAGCCTGGCGCGAAGGCATCGCGACCCTGGCCACGCCAGCGGCAGAGGACAGCGCCAGGGACCACGGTTGAACCGGGGACGCCGCAAATTGTCTTTTGTCCAGGAAACGCGGGAAGAAAAAGTGGCCTAGGCCAGGCCCACCCTTAGGATGTCGTAGAAGGCGTCGGCTTTCTGCACCCTGATCATCACCTTTTGCCCTGGTTCCAGGACCAGCCCGGGCTGGGTGGGGATGGTGGTCAGGAGCATGATATCGGTGATCAATAGCTGCCAGCGCCGCACCTGGTTCTCCATCACGATGGCCTCCAGGGGCTCGGCCCCCTTGGCCTCCAGCCAGCGCAACAGCCAATAGCGCTGGCGGGCTTGGCGCAGCTTCATGCCCCGTCGCACCGCCGGCTCCACCTCCAGGGCCACCCGCCGCAGGTCGTCCTCGCTATAGGGGGCCGGCCGGCCGGCCAGGGCCGCGCCCAATTGACGCTGCATCACCAGGTCCAGGTAGCGACGGATGGGGCTGGTGGCGTGGGTGTAGTTGCGCACCCCCAGGCTGGAGTGCAGTCCCGGCTCGCAGGTCAGCTCCACCCGGTTCAGGAGGCGGCGCTGCTTGAAATGCAGGTAGAGGTCGCTGGGGTCTCCTTCCTGGAGCGGCTCCCGGGGCGGGGCCTGGGTGCGGAACAGAGCCGGCGCCCCCTTTTCGGCCAGGTACTGGCCGCTGAGGGAGTTGGCCAGGATCGCGGTCTCGGCCACCATCTCCCGGGCTGGGCCGTCGCGGTCCACCCGGCGCACCCAAACCTGGAACTGCTCGTCCACCCCCACGATCACCTCGGGCAGGGGCAAAAAATAGGCCCCGGCCTGGGCCCGCTGGGCCTTGATCGCCAGACAGGTACGATACAGCCCACCCAGATGGGGGTCGGTCTCCAGCATCTCGTCGGCCTCGTCGTAGGTCAGCCGCTTGCCCACCCGCAACAGGCTGCGCGTGAGGCGATACTCGCTCACCCGGCCTTCGGCGTCGATGCGGGCCAGACAGCTGATGGCCGGCCGCAGCTCGCCCTCGCGCAGGGACAGCGCATCCTCGCTCAAGCGCGGCGGCAACATGGGGATGCGCTGGTCGGGCAGATAGAGCGAACTGGCCCGGACCATGGCCTCGCGGTCCAGGACCCCGCCCAGGGGCAGGGTGGCGGCGGCGTCGGTGATGTGCACCCCCAGCAGACCACCGCCAGCCGGGTCGGGGTCGAAGCTCAGGGCGTCGTCAAAGTCGGTGGTGTAGGCCCCGTCGATGGTGAATACATAGAGACCGGTCAGGTCCTCGCGCTGGGTGTCCTGACCGGAAAAGGGCAGCGTGACCGCCGCAGCGGCCTCGGCCTCGGGGCTGAACTCCACCGGGGTGCCATCGCGCAGCAGCTCCAGGTTCTCGTGGGGACGCAAGCGTCCCATCCGCACCAGGAGGTTATAGATCTGCCGCCGGCCGCCAACCTCTGACAAGGCCACGATTTCCTTGGCCTTCTTAACGTTGGGCGCCTCATCCTCAAAGATGGTGTACTCGGCCAACAGGTCGGCCAGGCCGGCTGGAGGCTCGGGCAAGGGGCCTCGGGTTGGCAGCGACTTCAGATAGGCCACCGCGCCATCCACCTCGGAACGATGGCTGGCCTCGCGTTGCTGCTGCTGGGTCTTCTGCTCCAGTTGCTCGGGGGTCAGGGGGACGAAGTCATTGCCCGCCAAACGGAAGTGCTGGTGTTCGTTGAATAGGGCCCGCAGCGTGGCCGAAAGGTGGTCGCCGTCCTGACCCTGGCCGTTGCCAAAAACCAACTCGCTGAGATCCTTCAACGAAAGTGGTTCGCTCTCGGCGTGGACCAAGTCCCACAGCTCCACCACGTCCACCCCGGCGGCCAGGCTCTCGCGCCTGGCCTCAACCTTGGCCATGTATTCCACCTGCAGCGAGCGGGGCGCGTCGATGCCCACCGCGGCCGGGGTCATCAACAACACCCGCTGCTGAGGCAGGGCGGCCTGGCGGTCCTGGGCGGTCCAGAGACCCAGGCGGCCTTTTTTGTTGGAAAGGACCAACCCCAGGATGACCCGGTTTTTATCGATGAATTCGACCAGATGTCCCAGGGGGTCGGTCATGGGGGCGGCACGTCCTTTGGCCCAGGGGTTGGCGGCCGCGCACGGCCAAGCGACTCTGGCGCGTTCAAGGAAAACGCGGCGCTTACGCGGGGTTGGGTTTGATTAGCATACAGGCGGCTTGTTTGAGTGTCAACTCACGCCCAAGGCTATGCACAATGCCCCAGCGCTCTGGTCTGGTTGAGCATTGCGGGCGGCATGGTAATATGTCTCCATCGTTCACCCAGGGGGTCGGGCATGATGGCGCTGACAAGAAAAGTCGTGTTGTTAACGGTCGTTGTTCTGCTCTGGACCACCGCCCCCGGCCGGGCCCAGACCGTGGAGGACTTCCAACTGCCCACGGTGATGGCCGGCGACCTGCGCCTGTCGGACTTCCGGGGCCGAGTGGTGCTATTGGATTTCCTGGCCTCCTGGTGCCGCCCCTGCAAAGACGCCATTCCCCACCTCAGCCAACTTCAACGCGACCACGGCGCCAAAGGCCTGTCGGTCATCGGCTATTCGGTGGACACCGGCGGCCTGCACGCCATGAAGCCCTTCGTGGTGCGCAACGGCGTGGAGTTCCCGGTGGTGCTGGGCACCATGGACCAGGCCCGCCGCCTGGGCCAGGTCAAGGTGCTGCCCACCACCCTGGTCATCGATCCCCAAGGCCGGGTGGTGGAGCGGTTCGAGGGCTTTGTGGGCGAGGATCGCCTGCTGGCCGCGGTCAAGCCTTTCCTGGGCAACGGCGCGCCGCCCCCGCCGACCACGGCCGAGGTCAAGCTGCGCAAGGCCAGCGAGAAACGCTTCACCAGCGTCCACGTCAGCGACAACCACGAGCTGGGCGGCCAGCGCGGAGTGGCGGTCTACGTGCGCGCCGACGTGGCCGATCTGGCCCCCGAGCAGGGTGTCTGGCTGGAGCTGAAGCTCAAGTCGGCCTCCGGAGCCAGTAAGAATCTCTACCAGCGGGTGGACGACACCACCAAGAACCGGCATATCCTCTTCGTGGCCTGCGACCAGTTGCCCGGCCCGGCCGAGGCCGACTACAGCGCCCAGCTCACCATCCTGGGGGCCGGGCTCAAACCGGTGGAGACCAGCGAGGAGGTGCGCTTCAGCCGCCCCTGCGCCGTGACCGCGCCCACCTTCCGCGCCCGCCGGGTCGTGGACCCCGCCACCCCTGATCCGGCTCCGGCCCCGGAGAAGGCCAAAACTCCAGACCTGGCGGTGGACAACCAGGCCAACGGAGCCCGCATCAAACAGGTTTGGGTGACCGAGGAGACCAGTGGCGGCGAGGCTGGGCTTTCAGTGCACGTAGTGGCCGACCTCAAGGGTTTCAGCCCGCCCGCGCCGTTGTATTTCCAGGTCAACCTTCAGCCCGAGCTGCGCCGGGGCGAGGGCCTGACCCCGACCGGAGCGGCCAAGAAGTTGATTCTCAAGGTGGACGACCCCAGCAAACCCTACTACAACCTCTTCGCCACCTGCGGTCTCCTGCCCCGCCTGAACGGACCCGGGGCCTACCGGGCCTGGGTGGCGGTCCTGGACAGCCAGCAGCGCCAGCTGGAAAAAAGCGGGGAGTTCGTGATCCCCGCCTCTTGCGCCGGCGGGTCCGGGCCGCGCTGAGCCGGGGTCGGAGGGAATGACCAGGCTGCGACTGCTGCGGGATATCATCGTCCGCGAAAAGAAGACCCTGGTCATCGGCCTGGCCGCCCTCTGGGCGGTGGACCTGCTGCAACTCTACGTCCCCCGCGTCATCAAGTTCGCGGTCGACGACCTGACCCAGGGCCGGGCCAGCGGAGAAAGCCTGCTGCGCCAGGGCGGCCTGGTGCTGGCCCTGGCCTTGGTCGTGGCCCTGCTGCGCCTGGTCTGGCGCCCCCTGATCATGGGCTCCGCCCGCCGGGTGGAGGCCGACCTGCGCCTGCGGCTCTACGATCACCTCCAGACCATGCACCAGGGTTTTTTGGCCGACAACCCGCCGGGCGAGCTGATGGCCCGGGCCAGCAACGACCTCAACAACATCCGCATGGCCGCCGGCATCGGCCTGGTGGCGGCCATGGACGGCCTGTTGATGGGCTGCGCCGCGGTGGGCTTCATGCTCTACATCAGCCCCCTGTTGACCCTCATGGCCCTTTTGCCCATGCCCCTGGTGGTGGCCCTGACCCGGGTGCAATCCCGCCGGCTCCACCACCGCTACATGGAGGTGCAGGACGCCTTCGGCCGGCTGACCGAACAGGCCCGCGAGGCCCTGAGCGGCATCCGCCTGGTCAAGGCCTACGCCTTGGACCGCGAACAGGGCGCGCGTCTGGAGGCCGGAGGCCGGGCCTACCTGAGGGTGAACCTCAACCTGGCCCGCGACCTGGCCCTCTTTTTTCCCCTGATGGTCTTCTTCACCAACCTCAGCCTGGCCCTGGTGCTGGGCGGCGGCGGCTGGCTGACGGTCCTGGGGAGCATCACCACCGGCGATTTCGTGGCCTTCTCGGCCTACCTCCAGATGCTGACCTGGCCCATGATGGCCCTGGGCTGGACCGTGAGCCTGATGCAGCGGGCCGCCACCAGCCTGGAGCGGGTGGACCAGGTGCTCTCCACCCCCCCGGCCATCGTGGACCCGCCCCGGCCCCAGGAGCTGGACCCGGCCGCGCCCCTGACCCTGGAAGCCCGGGGCTTGAGCTTCAGCTATCCCGGGGCCGCCCGCCCGGCCCTCCAGGACCTGGACCTGAGCGCGCCGGCCGGGACCACCACCGCCCTGGTGGGGCCGGTGGCCAGCGGTAAATCCACCCTGCTCCACCTGATGGCCCGCTTGCAGGACCCGCCGGCCGGCTGCCTGTTCCTGGCCGGAGTTGATGTGCGCGAACTGCGCCTCGCCGACTTGCGCTCTCGGGTGGGGCTGCTGCCCCAGGAGGCCTTCGTCTTCGCCGCCAGCCTGGGCGACAACCTGCGTCTGGCCAAACCCGAGGCGACCGAGGCCGAACTTTGGCGAGTGCTGACCGCGGCCGAGCTGGCCGAGGAGGCCAAAATCCTGCCCCAGGGTCTGGACACCATGCTGGGCGAGCGGGGCCACACCCTGAGCGGCGGCCAACGCCAGCGCCTGGCCCTGGCCCGGGCGCTGTTGGCCGACCCGCCGGTGCTGCTCCTGGACGATCCCCTATCGGCGGTGGACAGCCAGACCGAGCAGCGCATCATCGCCAACCTGGCGGGGTTGCGGGCTGGGCGCACCACCCTGGTGGTGAGCCATCGCCTGAAAAGCGCGGCCGCGGCCCAACAAATCTATGTCCTGGAACGGGGCCGGGTGGTGGAGTCCGGCCACCACGCCGAATTGATGACCGCCGGCGGACTCTACCAGCGCCTGTTCGCCGAGCAGGCGCTCCTGGCCGAGTTGGAGGGCTAACACCGTGCCGCCCTTTGAGTTCGGCTACATGGAGGGCGACCAGCTGGGCCGGCCCTACGACCTGCGCCTGCTGCGCCGCCTGATGGGCTACGCCCGGCCCCACCTGCCCCAGATCCTGCTGGCCAGCCTCCTGATCCTGGGCAGCACCGGCCTGGACATCCTGCTGCCCTACCTCACCCGCAGCGGGATCGACCACTACATCCTGCC
>JAIUYB010000127.1 GCA_020216625.1 Desulfarculus sp. | reverse complement strand
GGAAGGCCAGCCCCGGCAACCGGGGCCGCAGTCGCTGGCCCGGGGCGAGGCGATCGGCGAGTTGGCCTTGCTCAGCACCCTGGGCGGCGACCTTAACCGGGACCTCTCCTTGCGCCACACCGTCAACGCCGCCCTCCAGGGCCTGATGCGAGCCCTGGGTCCGGACCTGACGTTCATTTGCTTGCGCGAGGAAAAGGGCCTGGCGCTCCGGGACCTTCAGACGGCGAGCCATGATCCCGCGCCGCCGGGCGCGCGCCAGGTGGGCCAGGCGGTCTGCGAGCTGGTGGACCGCCAAGGACGCGCCCTTTTCTGCCGGGACGCGCCGGGCCAACTGCCCGCCATCGCCAGGCATTGCCGCGAGGCCGGGATCCAATCCCTGGCCGCGATGCCCCTGCGCAGCGGCGAGGAGATCATCGGAACCCTCGGCCTGGCCGCACGCCAGCCCCGTGATTTCGGCGTCCAAGCCGGGTTGCTGGAGATACTGGCCAGCCAGGTGGCGGCCGCCATCGCCAACGCTAGGCTATTCGAGACCCTTCAGCAGGAGTTGCTTCAGCGCCAAGACACCCTGCGCCAGTTGCGGGAATCCCAGGACCGTTTTCGCGCCATCAGCGACCAATCGCCCCTGGCCATCAGCCTGGTGGACCAGGACGGCCGCTACCAATATCTGAATCCCGCCTTCGTGGCCATGTTCGGCTACGACCTCTCCGATCTGCGCACCCGCGCGGATTGGTTCCGCATGGCCTATCCCGACCCCCAGCACCGCCGCGAGGTGATGGAGCACTGGGAGGAAGACCTGGCCCTGATCAAGCGGGAGGGGATGGTCGAGCGCACCCTTAGGATCACCACCAAGGCGGGCGTCGCCAAGAGCATCCTGCTTCGGGTGGTGGGGATCGAATCTGGGGGCGCCTTCATCCTCTACGAGGACATCAGCGAGCGTCTGCGGGCCGAGCAAGCCCTGCGCGAGAGCGAACTACGCTTCCGGCGCTTTATCGAGGGATTGCCCATCGCCGTGGCGGTGGTGGCCGCGGACGGGACCGTGGAGTTCCTGAACCAGAAATTCAGCCAGACCCTGGGCTACGACCGGCGGGACGTCCCCAACCTCGAGCGATGGTGGCGGCTGGCCTATCCCGATCCTGACTACCGTCAGGAGGTGATCGAAGCCTGGACCAGCCGGGTGGAGGCGGCCCACCGGGCCAACGCCGAGGTGGAACCGCTGGAGCGCCGGGTGCGTTGCAAGGATGGCGCGGACCGGATGGTGGCTTTCTTCGGCTCCCCGGTGCAGGACAAGACCCTGGTGGTGCTCCACGACGTGACCGAACAGCGAAGGGCCGGGCTGGCCCTGGCCGAATCCGAGGCCAGGTTTCGCCGCTTCGTGGAGGCATCGCCGGTGGGCATCCACATGTACCACCTGGAGGAGCCCGACCGCTTGGTGCTGACCGGCTACAACCCGGCCGCCGATCGCATCCTGGGCATCGACCACCAACCCCTGGTGGGCCTGAGCGTCCAGGAGGCCTTCCCCGAGCTGACCGAGCGCGAGGTCCCGGACCACTACCTGCGCGTGGCCCGTCATGGACAGATCTGGCGCAACGAGGAGGTGGTCTACGAACGGGACCGGGTGGCCAGGGCCTACGAGGTCCTGGCCTTCCAGACCACCCCCGGCAATCTGGCGGTGATTTTCCACGACATCGCCGAGCGCCTGCGGGCCGAGGAGGAGTTGCGCCTGTTGGAGCGGCAGTTGGCCCGCGCGCAACGGCTAGAGGCCCTGGGGACCTTGGCCAGCGGAGTGGCGCACGATTTCAACAACATCCTCCAGGCCCTCACCGGCCGGGTGGATCTCATGGTCCGCGACCGGAGCCTGTCCGAGACCACCCGGGGGCATATCGACAACATGCGCCGCTCCATCATGCGCGCCGGGGATCTGGTGGCGCGGATGCTCAGCGTCAGCCGCGCCGGGGAGGCCAGACTCGCCACCCTGGACCTGAATCGGGAGATCGCCTCCCTGGTGGAGATGCTGGGCCACGCTTTGCCCCGCATGGTGCGCATCCGCACCGACCTGGCCCCGGACCTGGCCCCGATCCTGGGCGACGCCAACCGGCTGGAACAGGCGGTGCTCAACCTGGCCACTAACGCCAGGGACGCCATGCCCGAGGGGGGCGAGCTGATCTTCACCACCCGCAACCGGCGGCTGGACCAGGCCGCGGCCCGCGCCGCGGGCCTGAGCCCCGGCGACTACGTGACCCTGCAGGTGAGCGACACTGGCCAGGGCATGGACGAGGTGACCATGGGGCGCATTTTCGAGCCCTTTTTCTCCACCAAGGCCCCGGGCCAGGGGACCGGCCTGGGTTTGTATTCGGTCTATGGCATAATCAAGGAGCACCACGGCGTGGTGACTTGTCACAGCCAGCCGGGGGGCGGAGCCACCTTCACCATGTATTTTCCCCAAGCCACGGCCGCGCCCGAACCCGACCAGGAGCAGGCCCAGGCCTGCGCCCCGGCGGCGGGAGGCGAACAAACCCTGCTGTTGGTGGACGACGAGCCCGAGATCCTGGCCTTTTACAGCGAGGCGCTGGCCGCCCAGGGCTATCAGGTCCTCCAGGCCGCCACTGGTGAAGAGGCGCTGCGCCGATTGGATGAGCCAGGACGGAGAGTCGACTTGATCGTGATGGATCTGAACATGCCGGGCATGGGCGGGGAAAAGGCCCTGCGCCTGATTCGGGAGCGCCACCCCAGCGTCTGCATCATCGTGGCCAGCGGGTATCACGACCGCCGGCTCAAGTCCAGCGTCCTGGCGGCGGGGGCGCAGCAGTTCCTCGCCAAACCCTTTGATTTCGCGCGGCTGTTGGCGGTAATCCGGCAGGTGCTCGGAGAGGCCGCCTCGGCTCCTCCGGCCTGATCGTCGTCTGGCCCGCTTGGCGCGGTCCCCTTCCCACCCCGGACCGCGGACGCCAAGCGCGCCGGGGATGGCGGGGACCGGAGGCAAGCCGCGCTCGTTCCAGGAGATTCCATGCCCGGCTTGATGGAATGGGTCCGAAATTGGCTGGATCGCCGCGCCAGCTTCCCCGTGGGCAGCGAGGGATATTGGCGCGAACGCATCCTCTATGTCCTCCTTCTGTTCGGCATGGCCGCCGGTCTGGTGGTTTTCGTCCCCAGCGCCTGGTTCCTGGTGATCAGGGGGGAACTGGCCCTGGCCCTGTTGGACGCCACGGCCTACCTGGCGCTTTTGTATATAGCCCTGCACCGGCGCCTGGGCTTCAAGGTGCGGGCCTGGTTCGTGGCCTTGGTCCTTTACGGCCTTGGCGCCACGCTCTATTTCCGCCTGGGACCCTACTCCGGCGGACCGATCTGGTTGTTCACCTTCCCCCTCATCGCGGGGGTGCTGTTGGGGGGGCGGGCCGCGGTCCTGGCCCTGGCCCTGAACACCGCGACCTTGGTCGCCTTCGGCCTGCTGCTCCTGCACGGGAGCCTGCCCTGGATGTCGGAGGTTCACGGCTCCGGGCTGCGCTGGCTGGTCTATTCGGCCAACACCCTTTTCATTAACGTGGTGGCCACCATCGCGGCCACCTTCTTGCTGCAGACCATCGCCCGCAGCAATCAGCGCCTGGAAACGGCCCTGGTAGACCAGCGCGAGCAGATGAGCCTGCGCCATGAGGTGGAAAACCGCCTGGCCGCCAGCGAGGAGCGGCTGCGCAAGATCATCCGCGACACCCAGGCCGGCTATTTCTTCATCGATTTCCAAGGCCATTTCCGGGATGTCAACCAGTCCTGGCTGACCATGCATGGTTATGACGACAAGTCCGAAATCCTCGGCCGGCCCTTCACCTTGACCCAAACCGAGGCCGACCTGCCCCTGGCCCAGGAGCTGGTGGAGCGGCTGTTAGATGGCCAGACCGTCCCGCCGGGGACTTTCTCCCGCCGGCGCAAGGACGGCAGCGTCGGCTACCACTCCTACAGCATCAATCCGGTGATCAGCCAGGGCGAGGTGGTGGGCCTGGAGGGGTTTCTGATCGACACCACCGAGACCCGCCGTTTCGAACTGGCCCTCTGCGAGAGCGAGGCCAAGTTCCGCTCTCTGTTCAACTCCATGTCCGAGCTGGCGGTGTTGCACGAGATCGTGCGCGACCCCTCCGGGCGGGCGGTGGACTACCGCATCATCGACTGCAACCAGGCCTTCACCCAGATCACCGGCCTGGCCCGGGAGCAGGTGGTGGGCTCCCTGGCCTCCCAGGCTTTTGGCGTGGCCGAACCGCCATACCTGGACATTTACGCCCGCTGCGCCGAAACCGGCGAACCCACCGCCTTCGAGACCCATTTCCAGCCCATGGGCAAGTATTTCCACATCTCGGTCTTCTCCCCGGGGCCGGACAGGTTCGCCACCATCGCCAGCGACATCACCCAGCGCAAAGAGGCCGAGGACGCCCTGCGCCAGAGCGAGGAAAAGTTCCGCATGGTCTTCGCCACCAGCCCGGACGCCATCTGCCTGACCCGGGCCCGGGACGGGGTCTTTCTGGACACCAACCAGGGCTTCGAGCGCATCCTGGGCTACACCAAGGCCGAGCTGGCCGGCAAAACCTCGCTGGGGGTGAACGTCTTTGCCGATCCCGAGGACCGCCGCCGGATCGTGGCCGGGCTTTGGGAGAAAGGGTCGGTGAGCAACTACGAGACCCGCTTCCGCCGCAAGGACGGCCGAATCGTCACCGGCCTGATTTCGGCCACCCTGGTGGAGCTGGACGGCGAGACCTGCATCCTGTCCATCACCCGCGAGATCGAGCAGCTCAAGCAGGCCGAGGCGGAAAAAATACGCCTGGCCGATCAGTTGCGCCAGGCGCAGAAGATGGAGGCCATCGGCACCTTGGCCGGAGGAATCGCACACGATTTCAACAACATCCTGGCGGCGATCCTGGGTTTCGCCGAGATCGCCCGGGCCGACGCCGAGCCCCACGTCGGCGCGGTGAACCCCTCCGACCTGGACCAGATCATCCTCTCCGCCCAGCGGGCCAAGGAGCTGGTGCAACGTATCCTGGCCTTTTCCCGCAAACAGGAGCCGGACCTCAAACCCCTGGATCTAAACCAGGTGGTGCGCCACACCGCCGCCATCCTGGAGCGCACCCTGCCCAAGATGATCCGCATCGAGACCTGGCTGGAAGGCGACCTCCCCCCGGTGATGGCCGACGCCACCCAGTTGGAGCAGGTGCTCTTGAACCTGGCGGCCAACGCCCAGGACGCCATGCCCGAGGGCGGCCGCCTGGTCTTCGAGAGCCACCAGGTGGCGTTGGACCACGAGTACTGTCTGCGCCACCTGGAGATGCGCCCCGGGGTCTATGTCCAGCTTTCGGTCAGCGACAGCGGAGAAGGCATGGCCCCGGCCGTCCGCGAGCGCATCTTCGAGCCCTTTTTCACCACCAAGGAGGTGGGCAAGGGCACCGGACTGGGGCTGTCCTCGGCCTTTGGCATCGTCAAGAGCCATGGCGGACACATCCATTGCTACAGCGAGCCGGGTCAGGGCACCGCGTTCCATATTTACCTGCCGGTTCACCAGGACCAGAGCGAGGCCCGGCCGCCGCAACCCACCGCCCCGGCCGAGCCGGTTCTGGAGGGGAGGGAGACGGTTCTGCTGGTCGACGACGAGGAGTCCCTGCGGCGTTTCGGGGCCCGCACCCTGGAGGACCGGGGCTACCGGGTCTTGACCGCCGAGAGCGGGGAGCAGGCGGTGGAGGTCTTCCGGGACCAGGGGCGGGATCTGGACCTGGTGGTGATGGACCTGGGGATGCCGGGAATGGGCGGGCGCCAGGCCCTGAGGCGGATACTGGCGCTGGACCCCAGGGCCAGGGTGGTCATCGCCAGCGGCTACGCCGCCAACGCCCAGGTCAAGGAGGCCCTGGATGCCGGCGCGGTGGGCTATGTGGCCAAGCCTTTCCGCCAGGCGGATCTATTGGCCACGGTGCGCCGGGCGCTGGACCAGCCGCGGGCCTGAGTCTGGGGCCGTCGCGCCAAAGACGGGGTTGGCCGCCATCGGCCAACCCCACGCCTTTTGGTAAGCACGGCCAGGGGTTGGCCAGGGGGCTGGCCTGGGTGGGCGCGGAGTTGAAGGGGTGGGGGTGGGGGCGAGGTTTATTGCTGAGATTGGCCGCGTTTTAGGCCACAATACCGGCCAGGCGTCCGACGGCGGCCGAGCGATGCGGCCGGCGCGGCGACCAGCGAAAGGAGAAGCCGGTTGTTCAATCCCGTCAAGCACCTGCTGAGGTCGTCCATCCGGCGCAATCTGCAACTGCTGGTGCTGGCGGCCCTGCTACCCTGCCTGGCGATCCTGCTATACACCTTTTTCAACATGCAGGCCCAGGTGGTCCAGGAGGCCGAGGGCTCCACCCTGCGCCAGGTGCAGGCCATCGCCGCCAGCCATCGCCAGGTGCTGGACGACGCCCGGCTGCTGCTGATGACCTTGTCCAAGAGCTGCGAATTCCGCAGTCTCGACGCCCGGGCCTGCCAGGCGCTGCTGCGGGAAATCCTGCCTTTGAATCCCGCCTTCGTGGCCCTGGGCCTGGCCGACGACCAGGGCCGCCTGCTGGCCTCCTCCCCCGACGAGGCGTTTAAGGATTTGGGCGCGGCGGACTATTATCGCCGCGCCTTGCGCGAGGGCCGCTTCAGCATCGGCGATTATCAGCCGCGCGGCGACAAGGGCGGAGTGATCATCCATTTCGCCCAGCCGATCATCGACCAACAGGAC
>JAIUYB010000126.1 GCA_020216625.1 Desulfarculus sp. | reverse complement strand
TGGCGGCCTTGAGGGCGGCCTCGGCCAGGGCGGCGCAGTGGCGGTGCTCGCGGTCCAGGCCGCCCAGTTGCTCATCCACCGCCGCGGCGCGGATGTCGCTGGCCTCGGCCAGGCTTTGACCTCGGGCCAGGCTGGTGATGGCGCTGCCGCAGGCCACGGTGTGCATGCAGCCTTCGGGCATGAAGCGGATGTCGGCGATCACCTGGTCCTCCAGACGCAGATAGATCTCCATGCGGTCGCCGCAGGCGCCGGCGGCGGTGGCGTGGCCGTCGGGGTTGGGCAGGATGCCCAGGTTGCTGGGTGTCAGGGCGTGGACCAGGAAGCGGTCGGCGCCCACCGCGAACTCAACCTGATCCTCGGGTGGGTTGGACATTCATTCACCGCCGGATGGAGGCCGGGGGGAGGACCCTTGGCGGGTCCGCCCCCCCGGGATATGACGCTAGCGCATGATGTAGTGAGCCACGCCATCCTTGTGCACGCGGCTGATGACACCCTCGGAGACCATCTCGCGCAGGTTGGGCACCAGGCGGGCCTCGTCCTCCTTGAGCAGGGCCGCCAGCTCGCCGATGCCGATGGGCTGGGGCTGGGCCTTCAGGGTGGAGACCAGGCGGGCCTTGGTGTACTCCTCGCGCACCACCGCCACCATGTCCTGGTCATAGGCCAGGGCGTGACGCTGGTCGCCGGGGTAGACCTCCTCCCAGGGCCGCCGCAGGCTGGCGCCCAGCACCCAGCGCACCCGGTCGTTGTTGACGGTGTCGTACATGCCCTGGAGCTTGGCCTTGGTCTCGGGATCGTCGGGGATCGGACCCAGCTTGGCCATCAGCTCGGCGAAGGAGTTGACCGCCTGGATGTACTGCTGCGGGTTGTTCAGGTCCACATGGGCCATGGCGATGCGCCGGCGGTCGAGGCCGCAGACGCTCAACAGCTTGCGGATCAGGGTGACCCGGCTCCAGGTGTGGTCCACGCCGTAGGAGTGGTGGCAATCCTCGGGCGGGCAGCCCAGGAGCAGCACTCCGGGCGCGCCCTCCAGGAAGGCCCGGGCCATGACGCTGGGGTCGAGCTGGCCGATGCAGCTCACCCGCAACAGGTGCATGCGGGGGTCGGACTTCAGGCCCTTGATGCCGGCGTTGTCCGCCGCGGCCAGGCCGCCCCAGCCGCAGCCCCAGCCCATGAACTCGCCCGGGGCCAGGGAGCGGGCCAGGGCCGCGGCCCGGGCCTCGCGCTGGGCGGTGGTGTTGTTTTGGATCGTTAGAGCGTGGTAGGGACAGGCCGCGGCGCAGGTGCCGCCGCCGGTGCAGACCATGGGGTCCACGTGGCGAATCACCGAGGGACCCAGCTTGGCCGGGGGCTCGATGCCGCCGCAGTCACAGATCTCGTTGCACAGGCCGCAGCCCACGCAGCGGGAGGGATCCACCACGCAGACCATGCGCGGGGCGTAGAGTTCGCCGGCCTCGGCCTTGGCCACCATCTCCGCCGTGCGGGTGCCGGCCCGGCGGCCCTGACGCAGAGCCTCGTGCAGGTCGCAGGGATAGCGCGCCGAGCCGGCCAGGAAGGTCTCGTCGCGGCCGACCATCTCCGGGCGCACCTTGGAGTGCTTGACCTCCAGGAACTCGCCCTCCTTGTGCTTGATGCCCAGCACCTTGGCCACGCGGTTGGTCTCCAGGCCCACCGAGCGCCGGGGCGAGAGGATCAGCTTGTCCCAGGGCATCTCGTACTCGGTGTGGTCCTCGGGCGAAAGATAGTTCAGGAAACCGGCCTGTACCGTGGGACGAAGCTCGCTGTCGTAGGCCACCCAGTTGATGCCCAGCTCGCGGCCCAGCTTGCGCTCGCCGGCCGAGAGGGGGATGGACAGCTTCTGGTTGTACATGATGGTGACCTGGCAGCGGGGCTCGTGCTCGCGCATGTAGCGGGCCATGGACCAGGCCGAGCGGGCCGAGAGATAGGCGAAGTCCTCCTGGCCGCTCTCGTAGTCGTTGAGCCAGAAGACCACCTTGCCGGTCGGTACGCCCAGGGTCCAGATCATCTCCTCGGCCTCGGTGTGGCAGATGACGTTGCGTCCGTCGTGGCCGAAATTGTTGCCCTGGTTGAGCATCTGACCGTCCAGGCAGGCGATGATCGCGCCGGCCTGGATGATGCGGGGAATCTCGTCGCCCATCTTGAAGCTGACGCTGTAGTTGCCGGTGCGGCCGGTCAGGCCCACCAGCTCGCCCACCGAGATGCGCTTGACCAGGGGGGATTCCTCCACCTCCTGCATCATGGCCTCCAGGCGGTCGTAGTAGTGACGCTCGCCGGGATAGTGCTCGTGGATCATGCGCAGCTCGTCCTGGTACTCGTCGGTGTACATGGCGATGATGGTGGCGATGCCCCGGCGCAAGAGCTCCTGGGCCGCCGCGTAGGTGGCGATGCCGCCACCCAGGATCATCACCGGGCCCTGCATCTCCACCTTTTCCTTGGCGGTGGGGGTCAGGGCGTCCAGGCCGGCGACGCTGGCGCCGATGAGCTTGGACGCCTTGACCGCGGCCTGCTCGGGGCCGAGATCGTTGACCGCCGCCACGTGGCCGCGCAGGTTGATCACGTCGATCTGGCCTTGGTCCAGACCCACCGGCTCCAGGGCCTGCTCGAACTTCTTGAGGATGACCCTGGCCTCGCACCCGGCCACCACGATCCGATCCAGCTTATGCTCCTCCACCGCCGCCTTGAGGGCGCCGAGCCCCGGGCTGAGGCAGGAGAAGGGCTCGACCTGGACATGGGCCACCAGGGGGTTCTGGGAGAGCAGCTCGCCAAGCTGCTTGAGGTCCACCTGGGGGGCGATGCGCCGCCCGCATTCGCAGAGGAAAACGCCAACCCGGCTCATTACTTGCCTCCCTTTCCGGCTTCCCGCCCCGCGTGCACGCCCCGGATGGCGTCCAGCCGGGCGCTCATGGCCCCGGTGGGGCAGACGGTGACGCAGGACCCGCAGGCCACGCAGGCGTCGGAGACCACGCCATAGGGCGAGCCGATCTTTTTATGCACCCCGCGACCGATGGTGGAGATGGCCGAGACCCCGACCACCTCCTTGCAGACCCGCACGCACAGGCCGCAGAGGATGCATTGCTCGTTGGGATCGTGGTTGACGAAGCGGGTGGTCTGGACACCGTACTCGGCGGCCAAGGCCCGGATCTCGGGGCTGGCCGGACACTGGGCCAGGAGCATCTCCAGGATCCAGCGGCGCACGTTTTTCACCCGCGGGCTGTCGGTTTTCACGTTCAGGCCCTCGGCCACCGGATACATGCAGGAGATGACGATCTTGGACCAGGTCTCGTCGCCGATCTCCACCACGCACAACCGGCAGGCCCCGCTGGGCTCCACCGCCTCGTGGTGGCAGAGCGTGGGGATGTGGATGCCGTTCTGGCGGGCCGTCTCCAGCACCGTCCAGCCGGTTTGGGCCTGGACCTGGCGGCCGTCGATAACCATGTTTATCATGACTCTCCTCCGCCTCCTCAGGCCACGTTGACCGCGCCGAATTTGCACGATTCCATGCAGATTCCGCAGCGGATGCAGAGCTCTTGGTTGATGACGTGGGGCTTTTTCTTCTCGCCCGCGATGGCCTTTTGGGGGCATTGACGGGCGCAGGTCATGCAGCCGGTGCACTTGTCGGGATCGATGCTGTAACTGATCAGGTCCTTGCAGACCCCGGCCGGACAGCGCTTGTCTTTGATATGGGCCAGGTACTCGTCCTTGAAGTACTGCAGGGTGGTGAGCACCGGGTTGGGGGCGCTGCCGCCCAGGGCGCACAGCGCCCCGTCCTGGATGGCGGCGGCCAGGCTGACCAGATCGTCGATGTCCTTCTCGGAGCCGATGCCCTGGCTGAAGCCGTCCAGGATCTCGCGCATGCGGGTCAGGCCCAGGCGGCAGGGGATGCACTTGCCGCAGGATTCCTCCTCCAAAAAGCGCAGGAAATAGCGCGCCACGTCCACCACGCAGTCGCGTTTGTCCATGACGATCATGCCGCCGGAGCCCATCATGGAGCCGGCCCTGGTCAGGGAGTCGAAATCCACCGGGACCTCGCGCATGTCATAGGGCAGGCAGCCGCCGGAGGGGCCGCCGGTCTGCACCGCCTTGAAGGGCGCGCCGCCGGGCACCCCGCCGCCCAGGTCCTCGACGATGGAGGCCAACGGCGTGCCCATGGGGACCTCCACCAGGCCCACGTTGTTGACCTTGCCCACCAGGCTGAAGACCTTGGTGCCGGTGCTGTGGGGCACCCCCAGGCCGGCGTACCACTCGCCGCCCTTCTCGATGATCTGGGGCACGTTGGCCCAGGTCTCCACGTTGTTGAGCACCGTGGGGCGGCCCCAGAGGCCCTCCTCCACCGAGCGCACGTACTTGGGCTTGGGCTCGCCGGCCCGGCCCTCGATGGAGGTGAACAGGGCGGTGGACTCGCCGCAGACGAACGCGCCCGCGCCGCGGTTGATCTGCACGTCGAAATCGAAGCCCGAGCCCAGGATGTTCTGGCCCAGCAGGCCCAGGGCCCGGGCCTGCTCCATGGCGATGTTCAGGTGCTTGATGGCCACCGGGTACTCGGCCCGGACGTACATGAAGCCCTGGTGGGCCCCCAGGGCGTAGGCGCCCAGGATCAGGCCCTCCAGCACCGCGTGGGGGTCGCCCTCCATGATGGTGCGGTCCATGAACGCGCCGGGGTCGCCCTCGTCGCCGTTGACCACCACGTAGGCCGGGTAGCCCTTTTTCTTGATGGCGGCCAGGGCGCTTTTCCACTTGCGGCCGGTGGGGAAGCCCGCGCCGCCGCGGCCGCGCAGACCCGAACGCTCGACCTCGGCCACCACCTGCTCCGGGCTCATCTGGTACAGGGCCTTGGCCAGGGCCAGGTAGCCGCCGTGGGCGATGGTGTCGCCGATGTCGGTGGGATCGATCTTGCCGATGTTGCGCAGGACGATGCGCATCTGGTGGCTGTAGAAGGGGATGTCCTTCTCCTGGGGCAGGGCCTGGTCGGTGTTGGGGTCGTGATAGAGCAGCCGCTCCACCGGCTGGCCGCCCTCCAGCACCGACTGGAGGATGTCCTCGGCGTCGGCGGGCTTCACCCGCTGGTAGAAGAGCCCGCTGGGGCGCACCACCACCAGGGGTCCGCGGGAGCAGAAGCCGTGGCAGCCGGTGACCTTGATGTCCAGGTCGGCGGCCTTGACCGCGGCCTGGAGGGCCTCGGCCACCTTGACGCTGCCGTTGGCCAGGCAGCCGGTGCCGTGGCAGACGATGATTTCGGTGCGGTTGGGGTCGCTGGCGGCCAGGATGCGCTCGCGCAGGGCCATGAAGGCCTCGGCCGAATCCAGGCGTCCCGCCTGCTGGATTTCTCGATTCGTGATTTGCGCCATGTTCCTCACCTCTGGGGCGGCCTAGGATGCCGCCAGGTCCTTCACGAGCTTCTCGACCTTCTTGGACGTGGCCCCGGGCACGTACTCCTCGTCGGCCACCATCACCGGCGCCAGGGCGCAGGCCCCCAGGCAGTTGACCGTCTCCAGGGTGAACTGGAGATCATCGGTGGTCTCGCCGGCCTTGATCCCCAACCGCCGCTCCAGGTCTTCCACGATGCGGGGAGCGCCCTTGAGGTGGCAGGCGGTGCCCAGGCAGACGCGCAGGTTGTGCTCGCCCTTGGGCTTGAGGCTGAAGGATTGGTAGAAGGTGGCGGTGGCGTAGGCGGTGCTGAAGGGCACCCCGGTGTGGTCGCAGACCAGCTCCAGGGCCTCGCGCGAAATGTAATTGTAAGCGGCCTGAATGTCCTGCAACAGGAAGATCAGGAACTCAGGCTTTCCCGGATAGCGCTCGATGATCTCGTCAATGTCGATCAGCGGGGACGTGGACATGATCCCTCTCCTTAGGCTTGCTGGCATGTGTCAGGGGGCCTGGCGGCCGCCCGGTGTAGCTGCAAGCCCAGGGCCAAGTTGGCAACATGTTGTAATTCAACGTTAATTGTCGGGAGAGTCATCCCAGGGATAAAACCTGAAACAATGGTGTTTCAGGCTGGGCCGGACGCCGAGGGATGGGAAACAATGGTGAAACTAGTACAACAAGCTGATAATTATGATTAAAAGGCGAGATGGCCTAGCCATGCAACATGAATTGCGATTCAATGAAACAAGTGAAACATTTTTGAAACATCATAGGCCAAACTGCTTCATCTTGCGCCAGAGCGAGGTGCGACTCAAACCCAGCAGGGCCGCGGCCTGGCCACGGTTGCCCCGGCAGGCGCTCAGGGCCTGGCGGATGGCCGCCTCCTCCGAGTCCGGGGCGGCGGGGGCGGTGTCGGAGCGGGAGGGGTGGGAGCCCTGGTCCTCCAGGGGCGGCAGGTGCTTGAGGAAGATCACCGGCCCCTTGACGAAGACGAAGGCGTATTCCAGGGTGCGCTCCAGTTCGCGCACGTTGCCGGGCCAGTCGTAGGTCATGAACAATTTCATGACCTTGGGGTCCAGCATCCGCACCTCGCGGCCATAGCTGCGGTTGAAGCGCTCCATGAAGTGGCTCACCAGCAGGGGAATGTCCTCCCGCCGGTGGCGCAGGGGGGGCAGGACCAAGGGCACCGTGCGCAGGCGGTAGTAGAGGTCCTCGCGGAAGCGGCCCTCGCGCCTGGCCTGGGTCAGGTCCAGGTTGGTGGCGCTGATGATGCGCGCCTCCATGGGGATCAGCCGGGTGCCGCCCACCCGCTCGAAGACCCGCTGTTCCAGAACCCGCAACAGCTTGACCT
>JAIUYB010000125.1 GCA_020216625.1 Desulfarculus sp. | reverse complement strand
CAAACAGCAGGCCATCGTCAACGCCCTGCAGACCCTGCGCAAGAAGTCCGACGACATCGAGTCCCACATGCGTCTGGCGCGGGAGTTCTTCGACACCGGCAGCTACAAGAACGCGCTGCCCCACGCCGAGGCCGCCTTGCGCCATGCTCCACGCAATCTCGATGTCATCCGACTGGCGGCGGTGGTGTTGCGCTACAACCACCAGTTCAAGCGCGCCCTGGAGGTGTTGGACCAGGGCCTGGCGCTGGAGCCCCTGGCCCCGGACCTCTACGAGCAGCAAACCTTCAACCTGCGCGCCATGGGCAAGCAGGTGGACGCGGCCAAGATCGCCAACCTGGCCAAAGCCCTGCGGGCGGTGGACAAGAATCCCGGCGATCCCGAGGAGCTGCAAAAGGCCATCTATCAGTTGGCCATGGTGGGACGGCGGGCCCAGGCCCTACCCCTGGTGGACAAGGCCCTGGCCGCCAACCCGGACATCCCCGGTTTGTTCGCCCTGCGGGGGGAGTTGCTGCTGGCGGAGGGTCATGCCCAGGAGGCCCTGGAAACCCTGGTTCAGGCGGTGGAGTTGGACGCCACCGATCTGAAGTCGCAAAACCTGCTGGCCAAGGCGTATTCTCAAACCGGCAACAGCGAGCAGGCCATCTGGCACTCCCAACTGGCCAAGCAACTGGAGGCCGCCAAGGCCAACCCGGAGCACATCGAGACCGAGTTGGGCCTGGTGCAGGTGCTGCTGAAGAGCGGGCAGGTCAAGAAGGCCATGGCCCGGGTGGAGAAGCTCTTGCCCATCTACGGTGACGACTGGCGTTGTCACTACATCATGGGCCTGGTGCGTCACGCCCAGGGCAAGCGCCAAGAGGCCATGGAGAGCCTGCGCAAGGCGGTGCACATGAACGACCGCTCACCGGAGATATTCTTCGCCATGGCCCGGTTGCAGGTGGAGGCCGGGCGCATGGAGGACGGCCTGAGCCAGGGACGCCACGCGGTGAGCCTGGCTCCGCGCCAGATGTGGGTGCGCGAGGAAATGGCCAGCCTGCTGGAATCCATGGGGCTGGTGGACCTGGCCCGCGAGGAGCGTCAGCTTGGCGAGGCCATCGCCAAGCGTCAGTCCATGTCCGAATGAGCGGCTCTAGACCTTGAGCCCCAGGGCCGCGTAGAACCCGGACCAATCAACCCCTTCCAGCACCAGCTTGGTTCCGCGGGCGACCTTGGCCCCGGCGCGCAGGGGGGCGGCCTCGCGCAGCCGCTCCAGGCGGTGGGCCACGCTGAAGGTGTCGTCGCGCACCACCAGCACCGGCACCTCGTACTCCTCGGCCCGGCTCAGGATGATCTCGCTGGGGTAGAGGTTGCCGGTCAGGATCAGGCAGGCCGCGCCGCCCTCGATGGCCGCCAGTTGCATGTCCGGACGGTCGCCGCCCACGATGCAGGCGAAGTCGTGGACCCCGCCGAAGAACTTGGAGGCGTGGCGCACTTGCATGGCCCCGATGAAAAAGCGGGTGGCCAGGCGGTCGGCGAATTTGGCGCCGCAGAGCAGCTTGCCGCCCAGCATCTCCACCAGGTCGGCCACCGCCAGGGCTCCCAGTATCTTGTCCCGGGGCAGCCGTCCGAAAACCCGAACCCCCTCGGCCGCCAGGTAGGGCATGACCGTCTCCTCCAGGGCGGCGTTCATCTCCTGATCCAGGGAATTGATCACCACCCCCAGCAGACGCTCGCCCAGGCAGTCCCGGGCGTGCAGCAGGTGGTCCAGGTAGAAGTCGTTTTCGTAGCGGTCCACCAGCACCACCTTCGCCTCCAGGCGCTCGGCCACCTGGTAGCCGCTGATGCCGCAGGTGGCGCCCGAGGCCAGGGTGCCCCCGCCGGCCAGCAGGAGCAGGTCCTTGCCCTGGCCCAGATCTTGGCAGGTGGCCAGGATGACGCTCATCAGGTCGCCGGCCTGGTGGCGCAGGGAGTGGGCCATCAGATCCTGGGTGCGCACCACCGGGCAGCACTGCTCCGGGGTCTGGCCCAGGCCCAGGGTCTCGTTGATCAGCCAGGCGTCGGAATCGGTGTAGGACTCGTTGACCTTGTAGGGATTGCCGCCATAAGGCTTGCAGAAGGCGAAAGCCACGGCGTCATCCAAAAGCCGCCGGCCCAGGCCCAGGCAGAGCAGGTTTTTGCCGGAGTGGCCGGCGGTGGAGCCCACGTACACGATCTGCATGGTTTCACTCTCCCTTCGCCGGAGTCAGGGCGATTCGGGCGTCCACGGCCACCACTCCCTGGCCCCGGGGCAGGACCAGGAGTGGGTTGATGTCGGCCTCGGCGATGTCCGAGAAGTCATGGGCCAGGGTGGAGATGGCCACCAACACCCCGGCCAGGGCGGCGAGATCGGCCGGGGCCTCGCCGCGCACCCCTCGCAGCAGCGCGAAGGAGCGGATGCCCCGGATCATCTCCTCGGCCTCGACCCGGGCGATGGGAGCCACCCGGAAGGAGACGTCCTTGAGCACCTCCACGTAGATTCCGCCAAGACCGAACATCAACAGGGGCCCGAACTGGGGATCGCGCGACAACCCCACGATGGTTTCGCGCCCGCCCCGGACCATCTCCTGCACCAGCACCCCCCGCACCCAGGCGTCGGGCTGGACCCGGTGGATGCGGCTGGTCATGTCGTGGAAGGCCTCGGCCACCGCGCCCTGGCTGGCCAGGCCCACCATCACCCCGCCCACGTCGCTCTTGTGGCTGATGGCCGGCGAGTCGATCTTCATCACCACCGGCAGGCCCAACTGGCGGGCGGCGGCCACCGCCTCCTCGCTGGTGGCCGCGGGCAGGGAGCGGGCCACTGGCACCCCATAGGCCGCGAAGCACTCCCGGGCCTCGGTCTCGCCCAGGTTGCGCCGGCCCTGGCGGCGGGCGGCGGCGATGATGGCCGCCACCTTGTCCTTGTCCCCCGGAACCAACTCCGGTTCACGCGGTTTCTGGGTGCGCCAGCGTTGGTATTCCAGCATGCCGGCCAGGGCGGCGACCGCGTCCTCGGGGAACTCGTAGGTGGGCAGGCCGTGACGCATGCAGAGATCGCGGCCTTGGTGCACCGAGTGGGAGCCCATCATCACGGTGAAGACCGGCTTGTCGCTGACCGGCACCGAGATCAGCTCCTGGGCCACGTCCTCGGCCTTGATGGTGGCGGTGGGGGTCATGATCACCACCGTGGCGTTGACCCCGGGGTCGTCCTGGATTTCGCGCAGGGAGCGGCGGTAAAGCTCGGCCGGGGCGCCCCCGGTGATGTCCACCGGATTGTAGACGCTGGCGATGGCCGGCAGGAAGCCGCGCAGCTCGTCGGCCACCTCTGGCCGCAGCACCGCCAGGTGCAGGCCATGGCCCTCGGCGGCGTCGGCGCAGATGATCCCCGGCCCGCCGCTGTTGGTCAGGATGGCCAGACCCGGCCCGCTGGGCAGGGCCTGGTGGGCCAGGGCGGTGGCCAGGCCGAAAAGCTGGCGCATGGTGTGGACCCGCAAGACCCCGCACTGGCGGAAGGCGGCGTCGTAGGCCGCGTCCGCCCCGGCCAGGGCCCCGGTGTGGCTGCTGGCCGCCCGGGCCCCGGCGCTGGTGACGCCGCTTTTCACCAGCACCACCGGTTTGACCCGGGTGACCTCACGCGCCACCCGCATGAAGCGCCGGCCGTCCTCCACCGCCTCCAGGTAGCCCAGGATGACCTTGGTCTCCGGGTCGGCGGCCATCATCTCCAGGATCTCGACCTCGGTGATGTCGACCTTGTTGCCCAGGCTGATGAACTTGGAGAACCCGATGTTGTTGTCCAAGGACCAGTCTAGGATGGCCAAGCCCATCGCCCCGGACTGGGAGAAAAAGCCCAGGCGGCCGGGCCGGGGCATGGTCCCGGCGAAACTGGCGTTGAGGTCGCTGGTGGTGTCCATGATGCCGATGCAGTTGGGACCGATCAGGCGCAGGCCCGGGCTCTGCCGCACCACCTGCCGCAGCTCGTTCTCCAGCTCGCGACCGCGGCCGCCGACCTCCTTGAACCCGGCCGAGACCACCACCACCGCCTGGGTTCCGATGGCCGCCAGCTCGCGCACCGCCTGCGGCACCAGCTTGGCCTTGACCGCCACCACCGCGAGATCCAGGCCCGGGGGCAGTTGGCCGATCTGCTTGACCACCGGGGTGTCCAGGATGGCGTCGGCGTTGGGGTTGACGGGAAAGACCTGGCCGCCATAGCCGCGTTTGACCAGGTTGTAGAGCACGTCGTAGCCGACCTTGCCGGGCTGACTGGAGGCGCCGATCACCGCCACCTGCCGGGGTCGGAAGAAGGCTTCGAACAACTTGATTCCCTCCCATCAGGGCTTGGTGGGGCGGATCATTCCCAGGATAGCATCCTGGCTGGCGCTGGCAAATGGAATTAAGGGGAGGGGCCGAGGCGAAACGGTTACGCAAGCGGCCACCAAGGCCGTCCTGGGCTGGAGCCAGGAGAAATCGGAGAAAACGGAGTCTTGGGGCCATGGGGGGTGGTCGGCGGGCTATCAGGTCTGGGCGCGGCGGCTGACCTCGGCGTGATAGGCGGCGATCACGTCCTCGTGGCTGAGCATGCCCAACAACCGTTGCTCGCCGCCCTCATCGCGCACCACCGGAACCTGGTTGTAGCCCGACTGCAGGAAGGTGACCAGGGCGTGGTTGAGATCCTGGTCCAGGGTCAGGCTCAACGGCGGCGCGGCCAGCTCGCCCACCACCACCAGGTCGGCCAGGGAGTCCTCGAACATCACGTTGCGCACGTTCTTGAGCGGCAACACCCCGATCAGGCGCTGGTCCCGGTCCACCACCGGGAAAACATATTGGCGGCTGGCGGCGATGACCGAGCGCAGCTCGGCGAAGCGGGTGTCGGCGCGCAGCTCGACGAAGGCCTGGTCAGGCTTGAAAACCTGGGCCACGGTCATCTCGCGCAGCACGTCGACCGTCAGCTCGTCGCGGTGAGCCGGGGAGGCGAACTTGTTGCGCACCTGGCGCTGGAAAAGGCCCGGCCCCCGGTTGAGCAGCATGGCGATGACCGAGACCAGCATCAAGGGCGGCAGCAGGCCGTGGGACTGGCTCATCTCGACCACCAGGAACATGGCCCCCAGGGGGTTCTTGACCACCGCCGCGCAGTAGGCGGCCATGCCCACCAACACATAGGCGCCAGGCTGGGTCACCACCTCCGGCCACAGCGCCTGGCCAACCCATCCCACCGCCCCGCCCAGCATCCCGCCGATGAACAGGGTGGGGCCGAAGAGTCCGCCGCTGCCGCCGCTGCCCACGCTGAGGCTGGTGGCCAGGATTTTGGCCCCGGCCGCCAGCAGCATCACCGTCAGGCTCAACTGGCCGGTGGCGGCCTGTTCGAGCCAGCCCCAACCCGCGCCCAGGGCCTGGGGCACCACCAAGGCCAGCACCCCCACCGCCAGGCCTCCCAGCATGGGGCGCAGGTAAAGGGGTAGTGAAAGTCCGACGAAATAGTCGCGGGTGCGTGCGAATGCGTGTTGGTAGAGCGTGGCCGCCGGCCAGCAGACCAGGCCCAGCGCGCCATAGGCCAGCAGCTCGCGGGGATCGCCGAAGGTGAAGCGGGGCAGGGTGAAGATGGGGGTGAAGCCGAAAAAAAAGGTGAACAGGCTGTAGGCGATGACCGCGCTGATGACGCAGGGGATGATGGCCTCCGACTCGTAGTCCTCGCGGTAGAGCACCTCGATGGAGGTGATGGCCGCGCCCAGGGGAGCGCGGAAAATGGCGCCTATGCCGGCCGCGCAGCCGGCCAAGAGGAAGACCCGCCGCTCGGAATCCGGCAGGCGCAGCAAGCCGGCCAGCCAGGAGCCGAACCCGGCCCCGATCTGGGCGATGGGGCCTTCGCGTCCGGCCGATCCGCCCGTGCCCAGGATGGCGATGGTGGCCAGGCCCTTGACATAGGGAACCCGCTTGCGGATACGCCCTCCGCGATTGTGGAAGGCGTCGATCATGGGATCGATGCCTCCTCCGGCCGCCTCGGGGGCCAGGGTGTAGACGATCAGGCCGCAAACCAAGCCGCCCAGGGCCGGCAGGAAGGCCAGGACCCAGGGGCGGTAGACTCCGGGGGAGGCAGCGACAAATATCCGCTCGCCGGAAGGAGTGGGCAGGCGGGCTCCGGCCAGGGTCTCCAGGCACCAGAAGCTGGCCCACTCCAGGCAAAGCAGGAAAACCAGAGCCCCCAGCCCGGAGACCAGGCCAACCACCGCCGACAGCAACAACCGCCGCAGCAACAACCGCCGCGAGTCGTGGCCGGTCGGTGACTGACGTTTAGCCCCAGACGATCACCTCCACCCGGCCGGGGCCGTGCACCCCGCGCACCATCACCGCCTCGATGTCCCCGGTCTTGCTGGGACCGCTGATGAGCGTCAGGGCCGGCCAGGGCGCGGCGGACGGGTGCGGGGGGGCGTTGAGGCGCGCGGCCAGGTCGTCCAGGGACCAGAGGATGTCCCGGGCCGAGACCAGGGCCAGGTGCAGGGGCGGCATGAGGGAGAGCAGCCGGCCGCCGCCCGGACGGGCCAGATGGACCAGGGCCCCCAGTTGGGCCACGGCCAGCTCCGGCCGGGTCAGGCCCGCGGCCAGGGGCTCGACCTGGGCCACGGTTTGCTCGTCGCCGTCGCCGGCCTCCACCAGTTCGACGCCAACCCGGTCCGCAGCCAGCGGCAACCAGGGCGTCAGCTCCGGACCCAGGTCGTGATGGCCCAGGAGGGTGACGCCCGCCTCCCGGGCCAAGGCCAGGGCCGCATCCATGGCCTC
>JAIUYB010000124.1 GCA_020216625.1 Desulfarculus sp. | reverse complement strand
CGGTCGATGAGGTTGCCCACCGCCCCGCCGCTGATCAGGCTGATGCAAAGGCGCATCCCGCGCCGGCGGCCGGAGCCGCCCCGGGCCACCAGCCAGCCGGCCACCCCCAGGGCGGCGAAGTTGAGCCCCACCAGGATCCAGCGCCCGTGGTCGTGATCGGCCAGCAGGCTGAAGGCCGCGCCCTTGTTGTAGACCAGCACCAGGTCGGCGAAGCCGGGGACAAGCGTCACCGGCTGGCTGGCCAGCAGCTCCACCGCCAGCCACTTGGTGAGCTGGTCGGCGGCCACCACCGCCAGGATGACGGCCACCCAGGCCAAAAGCCGCCCGGCCACCTCCGGCCTAGCCCTGGGCCACGGCCGCGGCGCAGCGCGGGCAGAGCTCGGGGTGCGCGGGACTCAGGCCAATGCCCTCCGCCCGCATCCAGCAGCGCGGGCACTTGGGATGGGCGCTGGGGGCGATCAAGAGGCTCAGGCCGGCCACCTCCTCCCCGGCCAGGGTGGGCTGGGCGATGGCCTCGGCCAGATTAAGCTCGCTGACCATGGTGATCTCGGCCAGGGCCGCCTGGTTGGCCCGGATGAAGCCCATGACCTCCTCCGGCCCAGCGATGGTCAGGCGGGCCTCCAGACTGTTGCCCACGATCTTTTCCTTGCGGGCCAGGTCCAGGGCCTTGTTCACCGCCGCCCGGATGGACACCAGCCGCTCCCAGCGCTCGGCCAGCTCCGGGTCGCGGGCCGCGTCGTCGGCCTCGGGGAAGCCGGCCAGGTGCACGCTCTCGGCCAGGGCCTTGGCCCCGGGCAGGTGGTCCCAGACCTCCTCGGCGGTGAAGGAGAGCACCGGGGCCATCAGGCGCACCAAGTCCAGGGCCAGGCGGTGCAGCACGGTCTGGGCCGCCCGGCGCTCCGGGCTCTGGGCCGCGCTGGTGTAGAGCCGGTCCTTGAGCACATCAAGGTAGAAGCCCGAGAGGTCCACGGCGCAGAAGTTGTGCAGGCCGTGATACACCCCGTGGAAGGTGAACTCGCGGTAGGCGCGCTTGAGCCGGGCCTTCAGGTCCTCCAGGCGGTGCAGCATCAGGCGGTCCAGCTCCCCCATCCGGGCCCGGTCCACGGCGTCGGTGTCCGGGTCGAAGTCGTAGAGGTTGCCCAGGATGAAGCGCATGGTGTTGCGGACGCGCCGATAGGCCTCGGCCATCTGCTTGAGGATCTCCTCGCTGACCCGGATGTCGTCGGTGTAGTCCTCGGCCGCCACCCACAGGCGCAGGATCTCGGCGCCGTAGCGGTCGATGATCTGCTGGGGCGGGATGACGTTGCCCAGGCTCTTGCTCATCTTGCGGCCATCGCCGTCCACCACGTAGCCGTGGGTCAGCACCGCGCGATAGGGCGGCGCGCCGTGGGTGCCGATGGCGCAGAGGAGCGAGCTGTGGAACCAGCCCCGGTGCTGGTCGCTGCCCTCCAGGTAGAGATCGGCCGGCCAGCGCAGCTCGGGCCATTTATCCCGGTTGCCCAGACAGGCGGCGTGGCTGACCCCGGAATCGAACCACACGTCCAGGATGTCGTGCTCCTTGGCCAATTCCCGGCCGCCGCACAGGGGGCAGGCGGCCAGGTCGCCCAGGAGTTCCTGGGGCTCGCGGGCGAACCAGGCGTCGGCGCCCTCGCGGGCGAAGGCCTCCACCACCTTGTCGGCCATCTCCGGGGTCAGCACCGTCTCGCCGCAGCTTTGGCACTTGAAGACGATGATCGGCACCCCCCAGGAGCGCTGGCGGCTGATGCACCAGTCGGGCCGGTTCTCGATCATGCCGTAAATGCGCTCGCGCCCCCACTTGGGCACCCAGGCCACCTCCTCCATGATCGCCTTCAAGGCCCGCTGGCGCAGGTCGTTCTCGCTCATGGAAATGAACCACTGGTCGGTGGCCCGGAAGATCACCGGCTTCTTGCAGCGCCAGCAATGGGGATAGGAGTGGGTGATCTTGGCCTGGCCCAACAGCGCGCCGGCCTCGGCCAGCTTCTCGATGACCAGGGGGTTGGCGGCGAAGACCTCGGTTCCGGCGAAATGCCCCACCTCGGGCAGGAAGCGCCCGCCGTCGTCCAGGGGCGAGTAGACCTCCAGGCCATAGCGCAGGCCGGTCTCGTAGTCCTCGCGGCCGTGACCCGGGGCGGTGTGCACCAGGCCGGTGCCGGCGTCCAGGGTGACGTAGTCGGCCAGCACCCCCAGGCTGGGGCGGTCGTAGAGCGGGTGCTTGGCCTTGACCCCCTCCAGGTCGCGGGGGTCGATGTCGCAGACCAGCTCATAGTCCGAGAAGCCAAAGGAGGCCAGGCAGTTGGGGGCCAGGGCCTTGGCCAGCACGTAAGCCTTGTCGCCCACCCGGTAGGCCGCGTACTCGAACTCCGGGTGCAGGGCGATGCCCAGGTTGGCCGGGATGGTCCAGGGGGTGGTGGTCCAGATCACCAGGTTGGTCTGCAGCCCCTTCAGGGCCGGGTATTTGGGGCTGATGTCGTCGATCAAGGGGAAGGCCACGTAGATGCTGGGGCTGGTGTGGTCGCCGTACTCCACCTCGGCCTCGGCCAAGGCGGTGCGGCAGGAGTTGCACCAGTAGATCGGCTTCTTGGAGCGATAGACGCTGCCGTTGTGATAAAAGCGCGCGAACTCCCGGGCGATGGTGGCCTCGTAGTGGAAGTCCATGGTCAGGTAGGGGTTGTACCAGTCGCCCAGCACTCCCAGACGGATGAAGTCGTTGCGCTGGATGTCGATGAACTTCTCGGCGTAAGCCCGGCACTCGCGGCGGATCTCCAGCTTGGAAAGCCCGCGCTTCTTGCCGCCCAGCTTCTTGTCCACCTCGTGCTCGATGGGCAGCCCGTGGCAGTCCCAACCTGGCACGTAGACCGCGTCAAAGCCATCCATCTGGCGGGACTTGACAATGATGTCCTTGAGGATCTTGTTCAGCGCGGTGCCCATGTGGATGTAGCCGTTGGCGTAGGGCGGCCCGTCGTGCAGGATGTAGCGGGTGCGGCCCTTGGCCGCGGCGCGCAACCGGCGGTAGAGATCGCTATCCTGCCAGCGTTTCAGGAATTCCGGCTCGCGCTTGGGCAGATCGGCCTTCATGGGAAAGGCGGTCTGGGGCAGGTTCAGGGTGCTCTTGTAATCCATGGGCTGTCCTCGCCGGAAGCAAGTGGGCGGAGCGTGATGAAACTCGTACAAAAAACAGGTTTCTACCACACGGGGTGCGCAAGTCAAGCCAAGCCTGGCCTTGCCCCCGCCCCCGCCTCCGACCGGCCATCACGGGGGAGGGGTTGCGCGGGGTGTTAACATATGGTTGGGAAATCACTTGGGTGGTCAGCCACCAGCGCAGTTTCCTTAAATGGAGCTCTACCCGCGATCATGAATCCTGAGCAATTACTAAACCGTGGCTATCGGCCACTGGAGTTGGGCGCCAAGCCCGCCATCGACGCCGCCCTGGCCGCCGCCCCGCCGGCCACCAGCGAGCTGACCTTCACCAATCTCTTCATCTGGCGTCACCACTACCGCCCCCTCTGGCGGGAGCAGGAGGGCCGCCTGCTGCTGGTCATGGCCCCCCACGGCCAGGAGCCCTTCGGCCTGCCCCCCCTGGGCGCGGGCGATTTGACCGCGCCCGCCCTGGCCATCCTGGACGACCTGGCCACGGCCGGGGTGCCCCCCCGGCTGTGTCGAGTGGGGGCCGAGGCCTGGGCACGGATGGACCAAACCCGCTTTGCCGCCCGCGCCGACCGCGACCAGAGCGACTACGTCTACGCCACCCAGGACCTGATCCAGCTCAAGGGCAACCGTTTCCACCGCAAGAAGAACCACCTCAACAAATTCCTGAAATCCCAGCCCCACGAATACCGCCCCCTGGATGAATCCCTGGTGCGGGCGGTGCTGGAGATGCAGGAGGCCTGGTGCACCCTGCGCGATTGCGCCGAGGACCCCGGCCTCGGGGCCGAGGACCGGGCCATCCACGAGGCCCTGTGCCACTTCGGCCAGTTGGACTACCAGGGCGGGGCCATCCTGATCGCGGGCCAGGTGGAGGCCTTCAGCCTGGGCGAACCCCTGAACCCGGACACGGTGGTGATCCACATCGAGAAGGCCAACCCCGAGATTCCGGGACTCTACGCGGCCATCAACCAGCAATTCGCGGAACACGCCTGGGCGGACTACGCCTGGATCAACCGCGAGCAGGACCTGGGTTTGGAGGGCTTGCGTCAGGCCAAGGAGTCCTACAACCCCCATCATCTGGTGGACAAGTACGAGCTGACCCCGGCCTGATTCCCGGCCCCGACCGCCCCGGCGCCCGGCTTGTGCCCACGCCCGGGGTTTGGTATAGCATCCCCCAGGATTCACCCGGAGGCGAGGCATGAAACCCTACCAGGAAAACCTGGCCCGGTTGTTGTCGGAAAGCGGCGCGCTCTTTTTCCGTCAGGGCCTCAAGCTCAAGGACGGCCGCCCCACCCCCTATTTCTTCAACCTGGGCGTGTTCCGCACCGGCCGGCTCTCCCTGGAGTTGGGACGCTGCTTCGCCGCCTGGTTCGTGGACGCCGGGCTCAAAGGCCAGGTGGACGTGATCCTGGGGCCATCCTACAAGGGCAGCGCCCTGGCCCAGGCCATGGCCATCGCCCTGTGGAGCGACCACGGCATCGAGATCGGCTTCGACTACGACCGCCAGAAGCCCAAGACCCACGGCGAGGCCAGCGGCCAGGGGGCCAACTTCGTGACCGGGGCCCTGGTGGACGGCGCGCGGGTGCTGATCATCGACGACGTGGGCACCTCCATGGCCACCAAGGTGGAGCTTCTGGACAAGCTGGCCGCCGACCAGTCCGCCCGGGGGGTGAAATACTCTCTCTCCGGGGTGGTGCTGGCGGTGGACCGCGAGCAGACCCAGGCCGTCTACGACGCTGATGGCCAGGTGGTGGAAGGCGCGCGGGGGGCCGACGCCCTGGCCGCCTTCACGCAAAAGACCGGCCTGGGGGTCTGGCCCCTGATCGGCATCCGGGATTGCGTGGCATACCTGCACCAGACCGGCCTGCCGGTGCTGGTGGAAGGCCAGCGCCGGCCCCTGGACGACGCGATCCTGGCCAGCGTGCGCGACTACCTGGCCGTCTACGGCCGCTAGGACCAGAGACAATGCGCAAGGCCGTGCTCTCGCCGTTGTTGTCATTGCTGGTGCCCGGCATGGGCCAGATCGTCAACCGTCAGCTCTTCAAGGGCTCCCTGATGGTGGCGGCCATGAGCCTATTGTTCCTGATCCTCTTGGGATTCGCCCTGCACCAGTTCAGCGCCGCGGTGGTGGCCATCCAGGAGGCCGGGGCCCAGGCCGGGGACTTCGCGGCCCTGAGCCGCCAACTCAGGGCCCAGGGCTTCCTCTGGCTGGTGGGGTTGGGGGCCTGCCTGTTCCTGTTGTGGGTCTACGCCGTGGTCGACGCCTGGCGGGGCGGCCGGGCCGCCGACGCCCGGGAGGGGCGGGAGTAAGTCATGCGGTCCCTGGTTTTCGATGAGTTGATGGCCAAGGACTTGGAGCGCCTGGCCCAACACCTGGGCGAGGTCTGCGAGCCCTCCCGGATGGAGGGCGTCTACTGGCTGCACCTGCCGGCCGACCTGCTCACCCCCGAACAGGCCGAGCACGCCGCCTGCGGCCCCCACCGGGTGGCTCTGGTGCTGGAGGAGGGCTCCTTGCGGCTGGAGCTATTGGTGCGAGCCCAGAACAGCCTGCGCTGCGCCTGCACCGGCTACGCCACGCCCGCCCAGCGCCAGTTCCTGCTCGGCTTCATGGACCGCCTGGTGACGGACCTGGGTCTGAGCACCTGAGCCGCCCCAGGCGCGACCTCCTGGCGGTCCAGCGGCGCCTTGGCCACGCGGACGCCCAGGCAGCACCATCTGCGCGCGCTCCTGGCCTGGTGAGTTGCCCCTGTTACCCCCAAGTTTCGAGGGGCAGCGGCGCGAATGCGATAAGACCCTGAATCGATTGGCACGCCTGGAGGGACTCGAACCCCCGACCCACGGCTTAGAAGAACGGCCCCCTTGACTTCCTAACCTCCTCAAGGCTTTGGAAGTTGCTTTGATAACATAATGTTAGCTTTGTGTCCTGTGGCAAGCTTTATCAGGTTTTGGCCATAATTTTCTGAAGAGTCTCACCCAAATCCACACCCACGGTGCGGCCCTGAAATGTATGATCCGTAACCCCGGATTGGTTATACTACCCCCCGAAAATGATCACATTCTCGGGAGACCTTATGAACAAGTCTGACCTGATCCTGCGGCTCGCCACCGAGCTGGACCTGACCCAGAAGAAGGCTGAGGAGGTGATCAACACTGTCTTCGGTTTGATGAGCGACACCCTGGCGCGGGGTGAGCGGGTGGAGATACGCGGGTTCGGTTCCTTCAAGGTCAAGGACTACGGCGCCTACCAAGGCCGTAACCCCAAGACTGGCGAGATAATCGAGGTGGAGCCCAAGAAGCTGCCCTTCTTCAAGGTGGGTAACGATCTCAAGGATCGGGTAGACAACGGCAACCAAGAACCGTAGACTGAATTCAGCTTCATCAGCCTCTTTTTCGCCTCCATCTCCAAGAGAAGGCCTTTTCCTCAGGGCAGGAAAAGGCCTTCTCGCATAGAGGGCCGCCATGGAGGTGATTTGCATGACCAGTGAAGCACAGAACAGGCCGGCGTCCAGCCGGCAGATCGGCTATATCAGGCAGCTGCAGGAACGGCTGGGAGAGACCTCGGCGGGGGTGCCGGAAAACCTCAACAGCCTGGAAGCCTCCCAG
>JAIUYB010000123.1 GCA_020216625.1 Desulfarculus sp. | reverse complement strand
CGGACATCCGGGGGTCGAAGGGCCGGGCGGAGCCGGGGCCGAACTCGTCGAAATGGTAATCGCGCTGGCCGGTGCGGGGGGCCCAGTTGGCGAAGTGATAGGGGCTCACCTCCGGGCCGGGCTTCAGGTGGCGCAAGAGCAGGCCGTGGGCGGCGTTGACCCGGGCCATGGCCCCGGCCGGGGCCTGGGGGTTGAGGTCCGGGTGCAGGTCGCGGGCCAGGCGGCGGTAGGCGGCCTTGACCTGGTCCAGGCCCACTCCGGGCGCGAGGCCCAGGGTGGCGTAGGCTTGGTCCAAAGCAAAGGCGGCGTGGGGCATGGTCGGGCTCCCGGGGGCGGCCATGAGGCCGCCAACTCTGGTTGCTGGCTCGACCATCCATGTAGCAAGGCGGATGCCAGGCAGGGTTGCCGACGGCTAACTGGCCATCATGCCGGACCAAAGCGGGCGGGAAGCCACCGGGGCGGGGCGGGCGGCAAGCCCCGGGCGCGCAGACCTCGGACCGCTTCGGGCCCGCCCTGGCCGCCGCCCCGACCGTCCCTGGCGGGGTGATATGGAATAATGGCCCGCATATCAACCGCTTGGGCCATGTGTGCAACGGGATTCACATCGGGTGGCGCCTGGGTTCACGCCAAAACGCGTAGGGCAGGCTAGAGGCCCAACTCCTGGGCCTTGGTGATCAGAGCCCGGCGGCTGATGCCCAGCCGGGCGGCGGCCTGGGTGCGGTTGCCGCCGGTGGCCGCCAGCACCCGCCGGATAATCTGTTCTTCGGCCAGATCCGAGACTTGCTTGAGGACTTTCTTCAGGTCCTCCTCCTCTGGCGGCACCACCACCCGCACCCCGCCGCGTTGGCCGGCCGGGGTCAGGCCCAGGTCCTCGGGCTCGATCAGGGGGCCGTCGCTCATCAAAAGCCCCTGCTCCACCAGGTTCACCAGCTCGCGCACATTGCCCGGCAGGGGCGCGGCTTTCAATGCCTCCAAAGCGGCGGGGGAGAGCTTCTTGGCCTTCACCTCGTGGGTGGCGGCGGCCTGCTTGAGGAAGTGGGCGGCTAAGAGCGGGATGTCCTCGACCCGCTCGCGCAGGGGCGGCAGGCTGATGCCGATGACGTTGAGGCGGTAGTAGAGATCCTGGCGAAAGCGACCGGCCGCCGCCTCGGCCGCCAGATCCCGGTTGCTGGCGGCCACGACCCGGATGTCCACCTTGCGCGCGGTGTTCTCCCCCACCCGGCGCACCTCGCCCTCCTGCAACGCGCGCAGGAGCTTGGCCTGCACCTCCAGGGGCAGCTCGCCCACCTCGTCCAGGAACAGGGTTGATCCGTCGGCCTCCTCAAAGAGCCCGGCCCGCGCCCGCTCGGCCCCGGTGTAGGCCCCCTTGGCCGCGCCGAAAAGCTCGCTTTCGATCAGCCCGGCCGGGATGGCGGCGCAGTTGACCGCCACCAGGGGCCGCCCCCGCCGCCGGCTGTTGTAATGCAGGGCCCGGGCCACCAGCTCCTTGCCGGTGCCGCTCTCGCCGCTGATCAGCACCGTGGCCTTGGTGTCGGCCACCTTGCGCAGCACCGCGAAGACCCGCTGGATGGCCGGGCTGTGGCCGATGATGGCCGAAAAGTCGGCCCCGCGCTGGGCCTCGGCCCGCCAGGCCCGGTTGTCGCTCAACAGGCGTTGGCGCTCCAGGGCCTTGGCCACCACCAGCAGGATCTCCTCCTCCTTGAAGGGCTTGCCGATGTAGTCGAAGGCCCCCTGCTTCATGGCCCCCAGGGCGGTCTCCACGCTGGCGTAGGCGGTGATCATCACCACCGTCTGGTCCGGCTCCACCGCCCGGATGCGCTCCAGCACGGTCAGGCCGTCCAGGTCGGGCATGCGCAGGTCCAGGATCACCAGGTCGAAGGTCTCGGCCGCGAATTTGGCCAGCGCCTCGGCCCCGCCGGCGGCGGTGGTAACCTGGTGGCCCTGTTGGCGCAGCATCAGCTCCAGCACCCGACGGATGTGCTCCTCGTCGTCCACCACCAGGATGCGGGCGGTGTCTGGCGGCTGGTCGGGGCTCATGCCGGTTCTTCTCCGCCCGGTTTTTGCCCGCAGACCAGGGCCGCGGCCGGGTCGGAGCGCACCGGACCGTCGAAACGCACCTGGTTCAGGCCGGCCTTGACCAACATGGCCTTGATCTCGGCCACGCTGTAGGCCTGGCCGCGCCGGGTGTTGATCAGCATGTTCAGGCCGAACAGGCCGGGCCAGGCCAGGCCGGGAATCTGGACCACGAACTCCTGGACCCAAAGCCAGCCACCGGGCTTAAGGGCCTGGGCGGCGGCCCGCACCAGGCGCTCGCATTCCTCCGGACCCTCGCCGTGCAGGATCTGGCTCAGCCAGGCCACGTCGTAAGGGCCGCCCAGGTCGTCGCGGAGGAAGTCGCCTTCGCGAAACGCCACCCGCTGCGCCCCGGGGTGATGCTCCGCCTCGGCCTGGAAATGCTCCCGGGCCTGGGGCAGGTCGAAGACCGTGGCCTCGAGGCCGGGCACCTCGTCGGCGAAGGTCAGGCCGTAGACCCCGGGGCCGCCGCCCAGGTCCAACAGGCGCTGGCCTGGCTTCAACCCCAGGCGGGCGGCCATGCCCGGGGCCTGACGGCGGGCGATGTCGCGCATGGCGCGGTAGAAGTGGGCCCGGGGGGCGGGCCCGGTCTGGTCCAGGGCTGGGCGCTCCACCGGCGCTCCCCGGCGCACGCAATCGGCCAACTGAGCCCAATCGCAGACCATGTCGGCCATGTGCAGGATCATGTTGCTCAGGTCGCGGGGCGCGCCCGGGCTCAGGTGCTCCACCACCGCGGGATTGAGGCTCAGTTGGCCATCCTGCTCGCGCACCAGGTCCAACACCAGGAGCGCCCGGGTCAGGATGGCCAATCCCCGGGGGTCCAGCCCCAGGCGTGGGGCCAGCTCCGCCAGGCTGGCCGGGCCGGCGGCCAGGGCCTCGGTCAGACCGCAGCGCACCGCCGCGTGCAGGGTGCAGGACTCCCAATAGGCGCTGGCCACCGCCCGCAGGCGCTCCGGCCCCCAGGGCGTGGTTTGGTTGTTCATGGTCCCTCCATGGCTGGGTTGACGCTCCACTCCCGGCCAGGATAGGCCGGGGCCGGGGGCGGGGTCAAGCCGCGTTGCCAGGACCAGCCGGTCGTGCTAACGTCTGGCTTGTTGCTCAGCGGCGAGGCCAGATGGAACCCAAGCAGCCCCAGAACCAGGCCGAGCGCCACCTGTTGGACAAGCCCCTGGACCGCAAACGGCTCCTGGTGGATTTCGACCCGGCCGACTACGGCCTGGCCCCCCTGGCCCTGGAGCTGCTGTTGCCCGGTCGCCCCACCCCGGCCGACCTCTATCTGCCCTTCTACGACCGCCACCAGCGCCGGGTGATCATGGAGCACGCCTGCCAGCAGGGCGAGGAGTTCCGCTCCCTGTGGCGCGACCGCCTGCTCACGGCCAACCAGCGCCTGGTCTATGTCAAGCTGGACCAGGTGCCCCGGCTCCAGGACTACTTCGGCCGCTTCGCCCCGGCCTTGGTGGAGGACGAGGACCGCCCGGTCAAAGAGCGGGCGCGGGTGATCCAGGAGCTGGCCCTGTTCAACCTCAATGTTTTTTTCGCCAGCGACGACCCCAGCCCCCAGGCGGTGCGCACCCTGGTGGGCCAGGTGCAGCAGAGCGTCAACCGCCTCACCGCCGACCCCCAGGTTCTCACCCGCTTGAGCGGCCTGTTGCGCACCGACTACAGCCTCTACACCCACTCGGTCAACGTGGCCATGCTGCTGATGGCCCTGGCCCGCTACCTGGGCTACAACGACGCCACCACGCACGCCTTCGGGGTGGGCGGCATGCTGCACGACGTGGGGCGCTCGCGCCTGCCCCGGGGCCTGATCGGCAAGACCGGTCCGTTGGACGAGGCCGAGCGGGCCCAGGTGCGCCAGCACCCCATTCTGGGCCACCAGATGCTGGCCCAGTTGGGGGCGGTGCCCCACGACGCCATGATGATCGTGCTGCACCACCACGAGAACGCCGACGGCAGCGGCTATCCCCACGGCCTCAAGGCCGACCGCACCCCCACCCCGGCCCGCCTCTGCCGCCTGGTGGACGCCTTCGACGCCATGACCAGCCAGAGGCCCTATCAGGACGCCCGCAGCGCCTATGAGGCGGCGGCCACCATGCTCCAGGAGTCGACCAGCGCCTTTGGCAAGGACCTGGTGCCCACCTTCATCCGGTTCCTGGGCAGCCCCTTCGTGGCCGAGTCCGAGTAGCGGCCGCCTCCCTGGCGGTTGCCGTTAATCAGCGGGCAACGCGGCGACCTCCCGCTCTTTCCCCCAGCCTTTCCCGGGTGGCCGGGACAACGCATTGTCCCGGCGGCGTCAGCCGCGGGAGGTTCCGCCCGGCGCAAGGCCTCGGGGTGTTGGCGGGGGTGTTCACAAAGGCTTTGTCATCGCGAGGCGTTTTTGACTCCGTGGCGATCTCTCTTTTCCCGGATTCGTCCCCCCGCTTGTGGTGGCCGCGAATCACCGAGGCATCCGAGCCAGCGGCGTTGCGAGGGCTGTTCCTTGCCCCCCGACGCCCAGGCCCGGTCCGCATCCGCGCCTGCACGGCGAGAGAGCCCCGCGGCCAGGGAGCCTCCCTGCCGTGACGAGATTGGCCTCTGGCCTCGGGTCATCGCCCCTGCGATGCCAGGCCGACATGGAGACGCGGCCGTCTCAGGCTCTCGCGGGCCCATCACCGGGCCGTCATTGGGGGTGGGGCCGCGCCGGTGCGTCGCGAGGCGGTCCCGGGCCATGGCGCGGGGGGCGGCTCGTGGGGGGAGGAGAGAAGACGGTACGGTCGAGGGCCGCGCGGTGGGAGAGGCGGGAGGCGGGGCGCAGAAAGGCACGGGCGGGGTTAAGCCCCGCCCGTCTTGGCCTTTTTTCGCGCGAGGCATCCACGGGAGCGGGCGAGGTTGGTTCATGGTCCAGCGCCACCCGACCCGTGAACGCCCTGCCGGGGGCACCCGGCCCGGGACCTAGCTTTTGTACATGGCGTCGATCAGGTCCTTGTAGGCCTGGTTGATGTGCTTGCGCTTGATCTTCATGGTCGGGGTGACCTCGCCGTCCTCTTCCAGGAGCTTCTTGGGCAGGATGGTGAACTTCTTGATCTGCTCCACCCGGGCCAGGGTTTGGTTGATCTTGTCCACCTCGGCCTGGATCAGGTCCACCACTTCCTTGGCTTGGGTGAGGCTGGCGTAGGTGGTGAAGGGGATCTTGTTCTCCTGGGCGTATTTGACCACGTTGTCCTCGTCGATGAAGATCAGGGCCGAGAGGAACTTGCGCTGGTCGCCGATCACCACCGCGTCGTTGATGTAGGGGCTGAACTTGAGCTGGTTCTCCAGGTTCTGGGGGGCGATGTTCTTGCCGCCGCTGGTGATGATCAGGTCCTTCTTGCGGTCGGTGATTTTGAGGAACCCGCGGTCGTCGATCTCGCCCACGTCGCCGGAGTGCAGCCAGCCGCCGGCCAGGGTCTCGGCGGTGGCCTCGGGGTTCTTGTAGTAGCCCAGGAAGACGTTGGGACCGCGCACCAGGATCTCGCCGTCGGCGTCGATGGCGATCTCCACCCCGGGGATGGCCGGGCCCACGTTGTCGGCCTCGATGATGTCGCCCTGGTGGATGCTGGTGGGGCCGGTGTCCTCGGTCTGGCCATAGACCTGGCGCAGGGGCACCCCGATGGCGTGGTAGAAGCGCAGCACGTCGGGGCTGATGGGCGCGGCTCCGCTGATGGCCACCCGCACCCGCTCGAAGCCCAGGCGCTCCTTGAGCTTTTTGAAGACCGCGAAGTGGGCCAGGGCGAAGGCCAGCCTGAGCCCGGCCGGCACCCCGTTGGGGCTCAAGCGGGCCAGGGCGCGCTTGCGGCCGATGGCCAGGGCCAGGCCGAAGACCTGGCGTTTGAACCAGGTGGCGTCCTTCATCTTGATGGCGATGGTGCTGGCGTATTTTTCCCAGATGCGCGGCACCGCGAAAAAGACGGTGGGGCTGATTTCCACCACGTTGTCGGTGACGGTGTCGGTGTTTTCGATGAAGTTGATGGTGTAGGTGAAGGCCAGGGGCATGTAGACGCTGAACATGCGCTCGGCGATGTGGGACAGGGGGAGGAAGGAGAGCAGCTCGTCCTCGGCGAAGACCGGCACCGCCTGGCGGAGGGCCTGGGTGGTCCAGAGCACGTTGTGGTGGCTGAGCATGGCCCCCTTGGGCGGGCCGGTGGTGCCGCTGGTGTAGATGAGCAGGGCCAGGTCGTCGGGCCCGCGCGATTCCAGGCGCTGGCGCAGGGCCTCGGGGTGGGCCTGGCCGTATTCCCGGCCCAGGGCCAGGAGCTGGTCGAAGTCGATGACCATGGGGTCCGAGAAGTGGCGCAGGCCCTCGGTGTCGATGACCACGATCTTGGCGAGGTTGGGGCACTGGTCGCGCACCTGGAGCGCCTTGTCCAGCTGCTCCTCGTTCTCCACCACGAAGACCTTGGCCTCGGAGTGCTGGAGGATGTATTGGACCTCCACCGCGGCGTTGGTGGTGTAGATGCCCACCGTCACCCCGCCGGCGGCCATGGCGCCCATGTCGGCGATGAGCCACTCCGGGCAGTTCTCGCCGATGACGGCCACGGTGTCGCCGGGGTCGAGGCCCAGGGCCATGAAGCCCTGGGCGGCCAGGCCGGCGCGGCGGCCGTACTCGGCCCAGGAGATGTCGCGCCACAGGCCCAGCTCCTTGACCCGCATGGCGGTGCGCTGTCCCAGCTCGGCGGCGCGGTTCATCAGCACCTGGGGGAT
>JAIUYB010000122.1 GCA_020216625.1 Desulfarculus sp. | reverse complement strand
TAATAGGTGGCCCTTTCCGCGTCAACCTCTTATGCCCTATAATTGGAGTGCGGATCATTCGGCCCTGGCGCGCGCTGGAGCGTGGCGTGCGTCCTTTGACGGCCGGTCCGATTTGGGTTATCAACTATCCGCGCCGGCTGGGAATGCCCCGGCAATGGTTGTCGCCAGGCCCGGCCCGTACCCGACGGGCGGCGCCGCAGGTGAAAGGATTCTTTCCCCGTTGGACTCAGAACCGCGACGAGGCTTCATCCACCGCCTGCGTGAACTCATGGGCGGCGGCCGTCCCAACCACACCCACGATCTCGAACGCGAAATCCAGGACCTGGTGGAGCAGGGCGAGGCCGAAGGCGTCATCAGCCGCCGCGAGGGCGAGATGATCGACGCGGTGCTGGAGCTGGACGAGAACACCGCCGCCCGGATCATGGTCCCCCGCACCGACATGGTCACCGTGCCCCGGACCGCCTCGGTGCAGGAGATCATCGCGGTCATCGTCAACTCCGGCCATTCCCGCATCCCGGTCTTCGCCGAGGACCTGGACCACATCGTGGGGGTGATCCACGCCAAGGACCTCCTGAGCTATTGGGGACAGGCCGGCGAGGCGGTGGATATCAGCGCCATCATGCGCAAGCCCCTGTTCGTGCCCCAGTCGGTGCCCCTGACCCAGTTGCTGGCCTCCTTCGAGCGCCACCGCACCCACTTGGCCATCGTGGTGGACGAGTACGGCGGCACCGCCGGGGTGGTGACCATGGAGGACGTGCTGGAAGAGATCGTGGGCGACATCGAGGACGAATACGATCATACCGAGGAGCTGATCAGCGAGGGGCCCGACGGCTCGTTGTTGGTGGATGGCCGGCTGGAGGTGGACGAGCTTTCCGAGCGCCTGGGCTACGAGCTGCCCGACCAGTTGCCCGAGGGCCGCTTCGAAACCGTGGGCGGACTGATCACCACCTACCTGGGCCGGGTGCCCAAGGTGGGGGAGGAGGTGGTTCTGGGCCCGGTGCGCCTGGTGGTGGCCGGGGCCGACGAGCGCCGGGTGATTCGGGTGCAGGTCTTCCACACCCCATCCGACGCGGCCAGCGCCGAGGAATAGGTACCGCTTGGCGCGCCTGTCATCCTGGTGGCCGGGCCGGGGCCCGGCGGCGCTGGCCCTGGCCGGCGGCGGGGTCTTGGCCCTGGCCTTCCCGGCCTTCGACCTTTGGCCCCTGGCCCTGGTGGGGCTATTGCCGCTGTATTGGCTGGCCTATCGTCTGACGCCCCGGCGGGCCCTGGTGGGCGGCTGGCTTTTCGGCCTGGGCCTGGGCCTGGTCCAGCTCCACTGGCTGACGGTGGTGATGACCGAGTTTGGCGGCCTGCCCTGGCCCCTGGCCGGGCTGGTCCTGGCCGCCCTGGCCGGCATCCTGGCCATGTACCCCGCCTTGGTGGCCGGCTTGATGGCCCTGGCCCGGGGCTGGGGTCTCAATCCCTGGTGGCTGGCCCCCTTGCTCTGGGCCGGGCTGGAGTGGGTGCGGGGCTGGCTGTTCACCGGTTTTCCCTGGCTGCCCCTGGCCAGCGCCCTGGTGGCGGTCCCGCCCCTGCTCCAGAGCGCCGAGATCTGGGGGGCCACCGGCCTTTCGGCCCTGGTGGCCTTGGTCAACGCCCTGCTGGCCAGGTTCCTGTTTCCGGCCCTGTTGCCCGGCCTGGCCCCCGGCCGAGTTCGGCGTGGGGCGGCCCTGGGCGCGGCGGTGATCCTGGTGGCCGGGGGATGGTGGGCCGGGGCGGAGCGCATGGCCACGGTGCGGGCGGCCATGGACCAGGCTCCCCGGCTCACGGTCAGCGTGGTCCAGGCCGGGGTGCCCCAGGATCAGCTCTGGCTGCCGGCCATGCGCGGCGAGGTGATCCGGCGCTACGTGGAACTGACCCGCCAGGAGGCCGCCCAGGCCAACCCCCGACCCTGGCTGGCGGTCTGGCCGGAGTCGGCCGCGCCGTTCTATTTCCTGGTCCAGGCCCGTGAAAGCCAGCCGGTGTTGGAGCTGGCCCGGGATCTGGGCGTGAACATCGCCCTGGGCTCCAACGGCCTGATCGACCCTGGCCCGCCCCTCCAGGCCAGCAACCGGGTCTGGCTGGTGGGGTCCGACGGACGGCCGGCGGGGCATTACGACAAGGTGCACCTGGTGCCCTTCGGCGAGTATGTGCCGCTGCCCCAGGTGTTCTTCTTCGTGCGGGCGGTGGCCGCCCTGGGCCTGGATTTCCGGGCCGGACAGGTGGGCGACACCCTGGAGGTGGCCGGACGCAAGGTCGGTCCCCTGATCTGCTACGAATCGATTTTCGCGGAGCTGGCCCGGGCCCAGGCCCGGCGCGGAGCCCAGTTGTTCATCAACCAGACCAACGACGCCTGGTACGGGCGCACCGGCGCCAGCCATCAGCAGATGAGCCACTTGGCCTTGCGCGCGGTGGAGAATCGCCGCGCCGCGGCCCGGGCCGCCACCACCGGGGTCAGCGGCTTCGTCCTGCCCGATGGCGTCATCACCGGGCGGACCGGGCTATTCCGGCCCGAGGCCCGCACCAGCCGGTTGCCCCTGCTGGCCCTGTCCACCCCCTTCACCGCCAGCGGGGACCTGGCCGGCCCCCTGGGTCTGGCCCTGGGGCTCTTGGGGGTGGCGGCGGCCCGCCTGCGCCGCCCAAAAACGGAGGAATGAGGAAATGTTCGAGGAACTGAAGGACCAGCTCACCGCCCTGCGCCCCCGCCTGGACACCCTGCGGGAGTATCTTTGACCCTGTCGCCAAGCGGGAGCGGCTGGCCGAGCTGGACAAGATCATGGCCAACCCCGGCTTTTGGGACGATCAGGACAAGGCCCGCGCGGTCTCGCGCGAGCGCACCGAGCTGGAGCAGGGTCTCAAGGGCATCCAGCAGCTTATCCGCGCCTATGAAGACGCCGAGGTCCTGCTGGAGCTGGCCAGCGAGGAGCAGGACAAGGCCGCGGCCAAGGAGGCCGGGGAGGCCATCGAGGAGCTGACCCGGGGCCTGGCCCGGCTGGAGGCGGCCCGGCTGTTGGGCGGCCCCGACGACGCCCGGGGGGCCATCGTCAACATCAACGCCGGGGCCGGGGGCACCGACGCCCAGGACTGGGCCCAGATGCTATTGCGCCTCTACACCCGCTTCGCCGAGCGCCAGGGCTTCAAGGTGGAGATCCTGGACTTCCAGGAGGGCGAGGAGGCGGGCATCAAGAGCGCCACCATCGCCCTGGATGGCTACCAGGCCTACGGCCAGCTCAAGGGCGAGACCGGCATCCACCGCCTGGTGCGCATCAGCCCCTTCGACGCCAGCCATCGTCGCCACACCGCCTTCGCCTCGGTCTTCGTCTCGCCCCAGGTGGATGACGACATCGAGATCGAGATCAAGGAGGCCGACTTGCGGGTGGACGTGTTTCGGGCCTCCGGGGCCGGCGGCCAGCACGTCAACAAGACCTCCTCGGCGGTGCGTCTGACCCACCTGCCCACCGGGGTGGTGGTGCAGTGCCAGAACGAAAAGAGCCAGCACCGCAACAAGGACCTGGCCCTGAAGGTGCTAAAGGCGCGGCTCTACGAGATGGAGCAGGCCAAGCGCGAGGCCGAGAAGAAGCAAATCCACGACAGCCACCAGGAGATCGCCTGGGGCAGCCAGATCCGCTCCTATGTGCTGGCCCCCTATCGTCTGGTCAAGGACCACCGCACCGGGGTGGACGTGGGCAACGTGGACGCGGTGCTGGACGGCGACCTGGATCAGTTCATCCAGGGCTATCTGCTCTGGCGGGCCGGGGCCTAGCCCGGCGGGACGGGAGCGGCCAAGGGCTCAGTCCAGGCCGCTCTCGTCTTGCTCATCCGGCGCCACCGGACCCAGGAACTCCAACAATCCCCGCACCATGACCGGATCCCAGAGCAGACCCGCGTCCTCGCTGATCACCTCGCGCGCGGCCTTATCGCCCAGGGCCGGGGTGGGGCCGTAGCCGTGGCGCAAATTTTGGTAGGCGTGGACCACCCCCACCAGGCGGGCCGCGGCCGGGATCGCCTCGCCCTTCAGGCCGTCGGGAAAGCCGCTGCCGTCCAGGTGTTCGTGGTGGTGGCGCACCACCGGGATGATGTCGCGCAGCACCTCGACCCGGGACAACAGCCGCGCCCCCAACAGGGGGTGCTCGGTCTCCATGTCCGGCGGCCGGTGGTCGGGGGGCAGGGGGGTGCCCACCAGCTCCAACGGGGTGGCCAGGTAGCCCACGTCATGGAACAGGGCCCCCAGGAACACCGCCCGCGCCGCCTCCTCCGGCCAACCCAGGTGACGGGCCAGGCCCTCGCTGAGCTTGGCCAGGCTGCGGCCGTGGGTCAAGAGCATGGGATTGGACAGCTGGTAGAGATCCAGCAAGAGGTGGGTGACCTCGGCCAGGGCCTGGCGCTGTTCCGGCAGGACTTGGTGCAGGGGGATGCTTGCGTCCGGCATGGGGGACCCCTCGCGACAAGTGTTTGTGAAAACAAGCTTACCCATGTTTCATTCCCTTGGCAACGATCATCGGGGGCGTGAAATGAGGCGTGGGCTCGAAGTGTGAGGGGCGTCCAAGCGCTTGGATGCCAAGGCGATTCCCGTCCCGAAGCCCGCCGGAAAGCCTCCCAATTTAGTTCACATTGTGGCAACTTATTGTGAAAACATAACAAAATACCGATTCTGCGCTTGAGGATGGCCGGCAGGGATGTAATGTTCTATAATAGTTGAGCCTGTCCCCATCACCCAAGACATGCCTGCTGCTGTCTGTGAAGGAACATCATGAGCGGGTCGAGCGCAAGCCGGGTCTTGACGGCCTTGGTGGTGGGTTTATGGTTGTGGCCGGCCCTGGCCCTGGCCGAGGGACCGGCGGAGTTGGAACAAGGCATCCGCGACCATCTGGCCAGCGGCCGCGTCCTGGAAGCCTGTCAGCTGGCGATCAAGATGCAGCCCTTCAAGGGCCGGCCGGAGTACCAACGGACCAAGGACCTGCTGCTCCAGCATGGCATCTCGCTTTCCAGCCCGATCGAATCATTAAGCATCCAGCGCATGATCGCCTTGCAGAACCTGCTGGAGGCCCAGCGGCGCCAGACCAAGGCCCTGCCCCGCACCGGCCCCTATCCCGACCACCCCGACGCCTGGGGCGTTCCGCTACGGGTGGAGTTGATCACCCGGCGGGCCTTCGTCTACCTGGTGCGTTCGGCCGGGCCCGACCGAAAATTCCTCACCGCGGACGATCTGGCGGTGGGTGTCCGGGACGAGGCCAGCAGCGACACCCAGCTACGCAACCTGCGCCTGGGCCTGGCCGCCGGTGAGGGTCGGGAGGAGCTGCCCGCCGGCCCCCTGGTGGAAGGCAAGTCCGCGGGCCAGAGCCCGCCGGCCAAGGCCGGAGCCGGGGCCGTGGAGCAGGCCGAACCGCAATTCGATCCCGTTCGGGCCGCCGCACGCCGGGGCCTGCACGGCGTCAGCGCCCAACCTCCCGCCAGCCGGCCAACCCCGGCTTTCGATCCCTTGCCCCGCGATGGCGCCCGGGACAGGCCCCAGGCAGCGGGGAGCGGCCAAGCCGCGCCCGAGCGGGAAATCACGGTGGACGAACTGCTTCAGCGCTAGCGATGTAATCAGCCCGGGAGCGGGCGAAAGGTCGAGACGGCAGTGGACCTGGGAAGCATCATAGGCATTGTGGTGGGCGTGGCCCTGGTGGTGGTCAGCATCCTGCTCTCCGGCAACCTGCTGGCCTTCATCGACGTTCCCTCCATGCTCATCGTGATCGGCGGCACCTTCGCCTCCACCCTGGTGGCCTTCCCCATCTCCTCGGTCATGGGCTCCCAGAAGGCGTCCCTGAAGATCTTCTTCCAACACCGCATCGATTCGGTGGCCACGGTGCGCATGATCTTGCAGGCGGCCGAAAAGGTGCGCAAGGACGGGCCCCTGGCCCTGGAGAAATTCAAGACCGACAACGAGTTCATGACCACCGCCTTCCAACTGGTGGCCGATGGCTACCGCCCCGAAGACCTGCGCGAGGTCCTGGTCATCGAGCAAGAGGCCATCGCCGCCCGCCACGACGAGGTCATCAAGATACTGGAGAAGATGGCCGAGCTGGCCCCGGCCTGGGGCATGATCGGCACCCTGATCGGCCTGGTGATCATGCTGCTGAACCTGAGCGACCCCTCGGCCATCGGCCCGGCCATGGCCGTGGCCCTGCTCACCACCTTCTACGGCGCGCTGTGGGCCAACTTCATCCTTTCGCCCAGCGCGGCCAAGCTGGCCGAGCGCAACGAGCGCGAGGCCGAGGATTACCGCCTGGTGGTGGAGGGGGCGGTGGCCATGGCCCGCAACGAGAACCCACGCGCCATCCAACAACGCCTGATCGGGTTCATGCCCCCCGGCGACCGGGCCGCCCTGGGGGCCAAGGCCCGGGCCATGCGCAAGGTGTAGACCGCCATGGCCGGCAAGAACGTCATCGTCAAAAAGGGCCTGCCCCCCTGGATGGCCACCTTCTCCGATCTTTGCACCCTGCTGCTCACCTTTTTCGTGCTCCTGCTCACCTTCGCCAACATGGACGTGCAGAAGTTCCGGGAGATGCTGGGCTCGGTGCAGAACGCCTTCGGGGTGCAGACCCTGGTCAAGGGCGAGTACCAGGCCGCCATCCCCCCCCAACCAGTCCAACATCCGACTCCAGCCGACCCCGGCGGGTTCCGGGCCACCTCCCCCAGCCTCACCTCCGCCCCACCCCCCGGGATGAGCGAGGCGGCCACCGAGGCCGAGGCCGAGGGCATGGCCCAGCAGGTGCGCGAGCTGGTGCGCTCCTCGGGCCTGGGCGACATGG
>JAIUYB010000121.1 GCA_020216625.1 Desulfarculus sp. | reverse complement strand
GCCGGCCACCACATCGCCAACAACCAGGTCTTCCGCCACGTGGTGGGCAAGGTCGACCAGGGCAAGGAGGGCCGTTTCAAGATCAACCTCCTGGGCGAGTACAACATCGGCGGCGACGGCTTCGAGATCGACCGCATCCTCAATAAGTGCGGAATCACCAACGTGGCCACCTTCTCGGGCAACTCCAGCTACAACCAGTTCGCCAGCGCCCACACCAGCGATCTCAACTGCGTGATGTGCCACCGCTCCATCAACTACGTGGCCGACATGATGGAGACCAAGTACGGCATCCCCTGGATCAAGGTCAATTTCATCGGCGCCAAGTCCACCGCCAAGTCGCTGCGCAAGATCGCCAAGTACTTCGACGATCCCGAGCTGACCGCGCGGGTGGAGGAGGTCATCGCCGAGGAGATGCCGAACGTGGAGGCGGTGCTGGCCGAGATCAAGCCCCGCACCCAGGGCAAGACCGCGATGCTCTTCGTGGGCGGCTCCCGGGCCCACCACTACCAGGACCTGTTCGCCGAGCTGGGCATCAAGACCGTCTCGGCCGGCTACGAGTTCGCCCACCGCGACGACTACGAGGGCCGTCAGGTGATCCCCAATCTCACCGTGGACGCCGACAGCCGCAACATCGAGGAGATCGAGGTGGAGGCCGACCCGGAGCTGTACCAGCCGCGCAAGTCCCCCGAGGACCTGGCCCGGCTGGTGGCCGAGGGTCTGGAGCTCAAGGGCTACGACGGCATGATCCCGGACATGCCAGACAAGTCGCTGGTGATCGACGACCTGAACCAATACGAGGCCGAGAAGCTGGTGGAGCTGATCAAGCCCGACATCTTCTGCGCGGGCATCAAGGAGAAGTTCTCCATCCAGAAGACCGGCATCCCCATGAAGCAGCTGCACAGCTACGACTCCGGCGGCCCCTATGCCGGCTTCCGGGGCGCGGTGAACTTCTACCGGGAGATCGACCGCCTGGTCAACAGCAAGGTCTGGGGCTACCTGAAGGCCCCCTGGCAGGAGAACCCCGAGCTCTCGGCCACCTATGTCTGGGAATAACGTCTAGGACGAGGACGCCGCCATGTTGTTACGTCACACGCCCAAGGAAATAAGTGAGCGCGGGGCCTTGACCATCAACCCGGCCAAGACCTGTCAGCCCATCGGCGCCATGTACGCGGCCCTGGGGATCCACGGCTGCCTGCCCCACAGCCACGGATCCCAGGGCTGCTGCGCCTATCACCGCAGCACCCTGACCCGCCACTACAAGGAGCCCATCTCCGCCTCCACCAGCTCCTTCACCGAGGGCTCCTCGGTCTTCGGCGGCCAGGCCAACCTCTTGCAGGCCATCGAGAACATCTTCGCGGTCTACGAGCCGGAGGTGGTGGCCGTGCACACCACCTGCCTGTCGGAGACCATCGGCGACGACCTGACCCAGATCGTGGACAAGGCCGACAAGGGCGGCAAGATCCCCAAGGGGCGCAAGGTCATCTTCGCCAACACCCCCAGCTACGTCGGCTCCCACGTCACCGGCTTCTCCAACATGGTCAAGGGCATGGCCATGCTGGCCGAGCACACCGGCAAGAGAAACGGCAAGGTGAACATCATCCCCGGCTGGGTGGAGCCGGCCGACATGGAGGAGATCAAGCGCCTGTGCGCCCTGATCGGGGTGGAGATCATCATGTTCCCCGACACCTCCGGGGTGCTCAACGGACCCTTGTCCGGCGAGTTCAAGATGTTCCCCGAGGGCGGGACGACCATGGACGATCTGCGCGCCGCCGGCGACAGCATGGGCACCCTGGCGCTGGGCGAGTGGTGCTCGGCCGACGCCGCCCGATTCCTGGACACCAACTGCAAGGTGCCCTGCCGGGTGCTGGAGATGCCCTTCGGCCTCAAGGCCACCGACCGCTTCGTGGACGCCCTGCGCATCATCGCCGGGGCCGGCGTGCCCGAGGAGATCAACCACGAGCGCGGGCAACTGGTGGACATGATCTCGGACATGCACCAGTACTTCTATCACCGGTCCGTGGCCCTGGCCGGCGACCCGGACCAACTCATCGCCTTGACCGAGTTCCTGGTCTCCATCGACATGTGGCCCAGGCATCTGGTCACCGGCACTCCTGGCCGGGCCTTCGAGGAAAAGATCCGCGAACTCACCACCGGCCTGCCCTATGAGGTCAACGTCAAGTCTGGCGCGGCGGCCGACATGTTCCTGCTCCACCAGTGGATCAAGAACGACCCGGTGGATCTGTTGATCGGCAACACCTACCTGAAGTACATCGCCCGCGACGAGGACATCCCCCTGGTGCGCTGGGGCTTCCCGATCCTGGACCGGGTGGGCCACCAGTATTTCCCCACCGTGGGCTACAAGGGCGGCCTGCGCCTGTTGGAGAAGATCCTCAACGTCATCCTGGACCGCAAGGACCGCGACGACCCCGAACAGACCTTCGAGCTGGTCATGTAAAGGAGCGAACCATGGAAAAACCCGACTACACCATTCTGGTCTGCGGCAGCTTTCGCGCCGGCGGTGAATCCCAGGGCGTCTGCCACAAGAAGGGCTCGTTGAGTCTGCTGCCCTACCTGGAGGAGGAGCTCACCAGCCGGGGCCTCAGCGCGGCCATCGCCGGCACCACCTGCCTGAAGCTCTGCGACCAGGGGCCGGCCCTGGTGGTCCAGCCCCAGAACTGGTGGTTCGGCGGGGTGGACAGCGAGGAGGCGGTGGACGCCATCCTGGACGGCCTGGAGAAAGGCCAGCCGGCCCCGGATTACCTGCTCTAGCTCAGACCAACCGTCCACCCGCCGGCCGGCCGGGGCGACCCGGCCAACGGCCGGTCACAGCACAGGGAGCGAGTCATGGCCCAGGTGATGTTCGACGAGCGCGCGGATCAGATGGCCGTCAGCGGCGAGGGTCCTTTCCGCATCAGTTGCGACAAGGAGAGCCTGGCCGGGGCGGTGAGCCAGCGGGCCTGCGTCTTCTGCGGCTCCCGGGTGGTGCTCTACCCCATCGCCGACGCCCTGCACCTGGTGCACGGGCCCATCGGCTGCGCGGCCTACACCTGGGACATCCGGGGCGCGCTCTCCAGCGGACCTCAACTCCACCGCCTGTCGTTCTCCACCGACCTGCGCGAGACCGACGTGATCTTCGGCGGGGAGAAGAAGCTCTTGGCCGCCCTGGACGAGCTGATCGCCCGCCATCATCCGGCGGCGGCCTTTGTCTATTCCACCTGCATCGTGGGGCTCATCGGCGACGATCTGGCCGCGGTCTGCCGCCAGGCCGAGGCCCGCCACGGCATCCCGGTGATCCCGGTGATGAGCGAGGGCTTCAAGGGCAACAAGCGCGCCGGCTACCTGGCCGCCTGCCAGGCCATGTTCAAGCTGGTGGGCACTGGCGACACCAGCGGAATCTCCCCCCAAAGCGTCAACCTGCTGGGCGACTTCAACCTGGCCGGCGAGCTCTGGATCATCCGCGGCTATCTGGAGCGGATGGGGGTGGAGGTGGTGGCCAACGTCACCGGCGACGGCCGGGTGGCCGACATCCGCCGGGCCCATGGCGCGGGCCTGAATCTGGTGCAGTGCTCCGGAGCCACCATGGAGCTGGCCAAGATGATGGAGGAGGCCCATGGCACCCCCTTCAAGCGGGTCAGCTACTTCGGGGTGGAGGACATGAGCCAGGCCCTCTACGACGTGGCCGAACACTTCGGCGACCCGGAGATGATGGCCCGCACCCGCGCCCTGGTGAAGGAGGAGCTGGACCGGCTCTATCCCCAGTTGATGGAGCTGCGCCGCGACCTGGAGGGCAGGAAGGCGGCTATCTACGTGGGCGGGGCCTTCAAGGCCTTCAGCCTGGTCAAGAGCTTCCGGCTGTTGGGCATGCAAACGGTGCTGGTGGGCAGCCAGACCGGCACCGAGGCCGATTACCAGGAGCTGGCGGCCATCACCGACCCCGGCACCATCATCGTCGACGACGCCAATCCCCTGGAGCTGATGCATTGGCTCAAGGAAAAGGGAGCGGACGTCTTCGTGGGCGGGGTGAAGGAGCGGCCCATCGCCTACAAGCTGGGTCTGGGCTTCTGCGACCACAATCACGAGCGCAAGATCGCCCTGGAGGGTTTCTCGGGCATGCTCAGTTTCGCGCGCGAGATCCACCGCACCGTGCTCAGCCCGGTCTGGAACTTCGTGCCGCGCATCGGCGGGAGGCCGTCATGAGCCAGCCAATCAACGCCGCACCCAACTATGTCAGCACCACCAACGCCTGCAAGCTCTGCATGCCGCTGGGGGCCTGTCTGGCCTTCAAGGGCGTGGAGGGCTGCGTGCCCTTCCTGCACGGCTCCCAGGGCTGCGCCACCTACATGCGCCGCTACCTGATCAGCCATTTCCGCGAGCCGGTGGATATCGCCAGCTCCAGCCTGGGCGAGAAGCAGGCGGTCTTTGGCGGCGGCCCCAACCTCAAGCAAGGCCTGGTCAACGTGATCAACAAGTACCAGGCCCGGGTGGTGGGGGTGGCCACCACCTGCCTGACCGAGACCATCGGCGACGACGTGCCCGCCCTGGTCAGAGAATTCAACAAGACCGCCGTCGTGGAGGGCGGTGGCCGCGAGCTGCCGCCTATCGTCACCGTGGCGAGCCCCAGCTATGGCGGCAGCCATCTGCTGGGCTTCCACCGCGCCGTGGCCGCCTTGGTGGAGCAGTTGGCCACCGAGGCCGGCCCTTGCCACGGCGGCCTGAACCTGCTGCCCGGCCTGCTCAGCCCGGCCGACCTGCGCCACCTGCGCGCTCTTTGCGAGGATTTCGGCCTGGCCACCACCCTGCTGCCGGACTACTCCCTGACCCTGGACGGGGTGGCGATGGCCGAGTACCAGCTCATACCCGAGGGGGGCACCCCTCTGACCGCCATCCAGACCATGGCCCGGGCCAAGGCCACCATCGAGCTGGGCCGCAGCCTGGAAAACCTGCCCAGCGCCGGCCGCGTCCTGGAGCGGCGTGGCGTGCCCCTGCACTCCCTGGCCTCGCCCATCGGCCTGCGCGGCTCCGACCGCCTGGTGGAGACCCTGGAGCACCTCTCCGGACGGGAACTCCCCGAGGTCCACCGCCGCCGGCGAGGCCAGCTCCTGGATGCCTTCATCGACGCCCATAAGTACCTGGCCGGGGTCACGGCCCTGGTCTACGGCGACGAGGATCTCTGTCTGGGGCTGACCAGCTTTTTGGCGGAGATCGGCGTGCGGCCGCTCATCGTGGCCACCGGTGGCGAGTTGGGCCTGTTGCCGGCCTGGGTTGATTCGGTCTGCGCCGGCCTGACGCCCGAGCCTCCCCAGGTCCTGGCCGGGGTGGACTTCTGGCAGATCGCCGAGTTGGCCCGGGAGCTCAAGCCCGAACTGATCCTGGGCAACTCCAAGGGCTATCCCCTGGCCCGGGAGCTGGGCGCGCCCCTGGTGCGGGTGGGCTTCCCCATCCACGATCGCTTCGGCGCCCCGCGCCAGACCGTGGTGGGCTACCAAGGGGCCATGGAGCTTCTGGACCGGATCACCAACGCCATCCTGGAAAAGCGCCAGGACGACAGCCCGGTGGGCTACGGCTACCTCTAGGATTTTCCGGCCCTCGCGGCCGTCAGCACCAAGGAGCGCAACATGGAACACGCGCCAGACTTCAGCCGCCATCCCTGCTTCAACGCCGGGGCCAAGGGTTCTTATGGCCGGGTCCACCTGCCGGTGGCCCCCAAGTGCAATCTGGGCTGCAACTATTGCAACCGCAAGTACGATTGCGTGAACGAAAGCCGCCCGGGTGTGACCAGCGCGGTGCTGGCCCCTCACCAGGCGGCGGCCTACCTGGGCGAGGTTCTGGCCCGGGAGGGGCGCATCGCGGTGGCCGGCATCGCCGGTCCGGGCGACCCCATGGCCAACCCCGAGGCCACCTTGGCCACCCTGCGCCTGATTCGTGAAAACCACCCCGAGCTCCTGGTCTGCCTGTCCAGCAACGGCCTGGCCCTGTCCCCCCATCTGGACCAGGTGGCCGACCTGGCCAGCCACGTCACCCTGACCATCAACGCGGTGGACCCGGAGGTGGGCCGGCAGATCTACGCCTGGGCCCGGGATGGCAAGGTGATCTATCGCGGCCGGGCCGCGGCCGAGCTGCTCATCGCCCGCCAGCGCGAGGCCCTGATCGGCCTGAAGCGGCGCGGCCGGGTGGTGAAGATCAACACCATAGTCATCCCCGGGGTCAACGACCAGCACGTGGAGGAGGTGGCCCGGGTGGTGGCCGAGCTGGGGGCCGACATCCAGAACCTGATCCCGGTCTGCCGGGTGGAGGGCACCCCCCTGGGCGACGGCCCCGAGGTGCCCCCGGTGCTGCTGGAGCAATTGCGCAGCCGCTGCGGGGCCATCATCCCCCAGATGACCCACTGCACCCGCTGCCGGGCCGACGCGGTGGGTCTGCTGGGCCAGGATCAATCCGGGCAGATGGCCGGCTGCCTCTCGCGCTGCGCCAGCCTGCCCCAGCCGGTGGCCAGCGACCGGCCCTACGTGGCGGTGGCCAGCCGGGAGGGACTGTTGGTGAACCTGCACCTGGGCCAGGCCCCCAGCTTCCAGATCTGGGAGCAGTCCGGCCAGGGTTTCCGTCTGGTGGAGGAGCGCCCGGCCCCGCCGGTGGGCGGCGGCCATGAGCGCTGGAGCAAGCTGGCCGATCTTCTCAAGGACTGCCGCGCGGTGCTGGCCAGCGCCATCGGCGGATCCCCGCGCCAGGCGCTGGAACCCACTGGCATCCAGTTGGTGGAGATGGAGGGCTTCATCGAGCTGGGGCTCAAGGCCCTATATCAAGGCGGCGATCTGGCGGCCTTCGCCCGCCGGGCCGGCGGCGGCTG
>JAIUYB010000120.1 GCA_020216625.1 Desulfarculus sp. | reverse complement strand
TGGGTCCCAGCCGGCCCCTGGCCCCCAACGACACTCCGGAGCACCGGGCCATGAACCGCCGCATCGAAATCGTGGTGCTCTTGAACCCAAGCTGAGGCCAAAGGAGCGATCATGCCCGACGATGAAATGGATCTGGGAAACGACGCAGCCGGAGAGGGCGGGTCGGAAAAGAAAAAAGGCGGGATGATGAAGCTCATCATCATCGCCGTGGCCGGGCTGTTGGTGCTGGGCGGTGGCGGGTTTGCGGTGTGGAAGTTTTTTCTGGCCAGTCCCGCCCCACCCCCCGCGGCCGAGGGGCAACCCAAGGCTGGCGAGGAGAAGGCGGCCAAGGAGGCCGACAAGCACGGCGGCGGTGACAAGCATGGTGGGGACAAGTCCACCACCATGATCACCCTGGAGCCGTTCATCGTCAACCTGGCCGACACCACCGGCAAGCGATATCTCAAGCTGGCCCTGGCGGTGGATGTCAAGGACGAGGCCACCAAGAAGAATCTGGAGGCCCGCATGCCCCAGGTGCGCGATTCGATCCTGCTCCTGTTGACCAGCAAATCCTTCGCCGACATCAGTCCGGTGGCGGGCAAGCTCAAGCTGCGCAACGAGGTGCTGCGCTCGGTCAACAACACCCTGGGCGGGGGGCAGGGCGTCCACGCGGTCTATTTCACCGAATTCGTGGTGCAGTAGGACCCACGGGGTCCAGGGACCGGAGCCATGAGCAAGATCCTCAGCCAGGAAGAGGTGGATGCCCTCTTAAAGGGCATGAGCGGCGGCGAGATCGAGGTGGAGACCGACGTCGGCCCAGGCGCCGACGGGGTGGTGGTCTATGATCTCACCAACCAGGACCGCATCATCCGCGGGCGCATGCCCACCCTGGAGATCATCAACGACCGTTTCGCCCGGTTGTTCCGCACCACCTTGTCCAGCTCCCTGCGCAAGATCGTGGACATGACCACCACCAGCGTGGACATGGTCAAGTTTGGCGAGTTCATGCGCAGCCTGCCGGTGCCCACCAGCCTGCATATCTTCAAGATGGACCCCCTGCGCGGGCATGCCATCTTCGTGCTGGAATCCAAGCTGGTCTTCAACCTGGTGGAGACCTTCTTCGGCGGCAGCGGCGGGGGCGAGGTCAAGATCGAGGGGCGCGACTTCACCGCCATCGAGCAGCAGCTCACCCGCAAGGTGGTGATGATGGCCTTGAAGGACATGGAGCAGGCCTGGAAGCCGGTGCACGAGATCAACCTGCTCTACCAGCGCACCGAGATCAACCCCCAGTTCGCGTCCATCGTGCCGCCCAGCGACGTGGTGATCGTGGTGAAGTTCGAGCTGGAGATGGAGCACACCGCCGGCACCATCACCGTCTGCATTCCCTATTCCACGGTGGAGCCCATCCGCTCCAAGCTCTACGCCGGCTTCCAGAGCGATCAGCTGGAGGTGGACCACGAGTGGATGCGCCGCTTCCGCGAGCAACTCAAGGAGGCGCAGGTGGATTTCACGGTGGAGCTGGGCCGGTCCCAGCTCAAGAGCGGCGATCTGCTCAAGCTAAAGGTGGGCGACGTTTTGACCCTGGACAAGGACGCCAGCGATTTCCTGGTGGCGATGGTGGAGGGCGTGCCCAAATTCAAGGGGCGTGCCGGTTCCTATCGCGGCAACAAGGCGTTCAAGGTCGAGGGCTTGTTGGATCTGCGCGGCGGCTGGTAGCACTGGGCGCCGGTCAAGGTCCGGCGCCGCAAGCATAAGGAGAGGCAAGCATGGCCGATGAGTGGGACAACGCTCCGGGGCAAGCCGGGGAGGCCGGCCTGGAGGAGTTCGGCGAGTCCAGCGGGGGCGGTGGAGGCGAGGTCCAGTCCATCGACTTCATCCTGGACATCCCCCTGGAGGTCACGGTGGAATTGGGGCGCACCTCCATGCTCATCAACGACCTGTTGCAGCTGGGTCAGGGCTCGGTCATCGAGCTGAACAAGCTGGCCGGCGAACCGCTGGAGATTCTGGTCAACCGCAAGCTCATCGCCCGGGGCGAGGTGGTGGTGGTCAACGAGAAGTTCGGCGTGCGCTTGACCGACATCGTCAGCCCCATCGAGCGGGTCAAGTCCCTGGGATGAGAAAGCGACCGCCCATATGCGCGGCGGTGCTGACCGCCCTGGTCGGGGCCTGGTCGCCCCTGGCGGCGGCGGCCGAGGCGGTGGCCGACTCCGTGGCCAAGAACCCGCCGGAGTTGCCCGAGGTGGGGTTCACCGCCTCGTTGATCCAGATGCTGGCGGCGCTGGCCTTGGTGCTGGCGCTGGTCCTGACTCTGTATTGGCTAGCCCGGCGCTTCCTGCCTGGCCAGGCGGCCCGAGGACCGGCCGGCGGGCTCAAGGTCCTCGGCCGCCTGGCCCTGGGCCCCCGCAAGGGTTTGGTCCTGGTCCAGGTGGGGGCGCGGGTGCTGGTTTTGGGCGTCGGCGAGCAGGGGATCAACGCCCTGGCCAACATCGACGATCCTCAGGAGGTGGCCCGGCTGACCGGCGATGGCGCGGATTTCGCCCGCAGCCTGAAGCGGGCGGCCCAGGACGCGGAGGAGCCGCGATGAGGTGGCGTTGGCCATGGCTTTTGCTGGTCATGACAGCCCTGGGCGGCCTGACGGTCTGGGCGGGGTCGGCGGGGGCGGCCGAGGCCCCCTTGAGCCTACCCCGGTTCAACATCGGCATCGAGGCCGCCAAGGATCCGCAGCAGGTCACCACTTCCCTCCAGGTGATCTTCCTGCTGACGGTGCTGACCCTGGCGCCCTCGATCCTGGTGCTGATGACCAGCTTCACCCGGCTGGCGGTGGTGCTTAGCCTGTTGCGCAACGCCCTGGGCACCCAGCAGATGCCGCCCACCCAGATCATCGTCTCCCTGGCCCTGTTCCTCACATTCTTCATCATGGCGCCCACCTTCAACCAGGTCAACGACAAGGCCCTGCAGCCCTTCCTGGATGGCCGCCTGAACCAGCAGCAGTTCTTGGAGGAGGCCGGCAAGCCGCTCAAGGAGTTCATGCTGCGCCAGACCCGCAAGAAGGACCTGGGCTTGTTTCTGCGAATCGCCGGCGAGGACAAGCCCCTGAACGCCAGCGTGGTGCCCATGACCAGCCTGGTCCCGGCCTTCGTGATCAGCGAGCTGAAGACAGCCTTCGAGATCGGCTTTTTGCTTTACGTGCCCTTCTTGGTCATCGACATGGTGGTGGCCTCGGTGCTCCTTAGCATGGGCATGATGATGCTGCCTCCGGTGATGATCAGCCTGCCGTTCAAACTTATGCTCTTCGTCCTGGTGGACGGCTGGCATCTGCTGGTGGGCTCCTTGGTCAAGAGCTTTTATTAAAGGAATGACCCCATGACCACGGACTTCATAATCGGACTGGCCCGGGCGCGGTGGAGGTCACCCTGATGCTTTCCCTGCCGGTCCTAGGTCTGGGCATGGCGGTGGGTCTGGTGATCAGCATCTTTCAGTCGGTGACCCAGATTCAGGAGATGACCCTGACCTTCGTGCCCAAGATCGTGGCGGTGCTGGTGGGGATGCTGTTCTTCGGGCCCTGGATGCTGGCCAAGATGCTGGCCTACACCGAGGGCATCCTGACCAACTTTCCCCAGTACATCCGTTAGGCGGAAAGGATCAAAGCCTTGCCGTTGGTCGATTTCAACCCGGAGCAGTGGGTGGGCTTCCTGCTGGTGCTGATGCGCGCCAGCGCCCTGCTGGTCACGCTGCCGTTTTTGGGTTCGGCCAACATCCCCAACCTGGTCAAGGCCGGCCTGTCCCTGTCGTTGGCCATCCTCATCGCCCCCGCGGTGAAGCTGCCGGCCGAGCTTCTGCCCCGGGATCTGCCCCACTTGGTCTACCTGGGCCTCGGCGAGATCTTCATCGGCCTGATCCTGGGCCTCACGGTGCGTCTGCTCCTGACCGCGGTGCAGATCATGGGCCAGTTGGCCGGCTTCCAGATGGGGTTCGCGGTGGCCAACGTCTTCGATCCCATCGGCGGCGAGCAGGTCTCGGTGCTGGCCCAGTTCTGCTACCTGATGGCCATGTTGGTTTTTTTCGCGGTGGGCGGCCACCTGAGCTTTTTCGCCGCCCTGCACGACAGTTTCAAGGCGGTACCGCCGGGACACTGGCGTCTGACCCGCGACCTCTACGAACAGGTGATGAGTCTGGCCGCCATGATGTTCACCCTGGCCATCAAGATCGGCGCGCCGGTGATCGGAGCCCTGATCTTCCTCCAGGTGGTGATGGGGGTCTTGGCCAAGACCGTGCCCCAGATGAACATCCTGGTGGTGGGCTTTCCCATCACCATCAGCGTGGGGCTGGTGTTTCTTTCCCTGACCCTGACCGTGCTGGTGCCGGTCCTGACCCGGCTGCTCTCCGGTCTGGGTCCCATGCTCAACAACCTTTTGCGCGCGATGTGAGAAATGGCCGACCAGGGCGCCCAGGACAAAACCGAAAAACCGACTCCACGGCGAAGGACCAAGGCCCGCGAAAAGGGCCAGGTCGCCAAGAGCCAGGAGTTGGCCGGGGCGGGGGTGCTCCTGGCTGGGCTGGTGACGCTCAATCTATTCGGGGGTTACTTTTATCAGCAGATCGGAGGGCTGACCCGGCACTTTTTCAGCCACGCCGCCAGCATGCACCTGAGCGTGGACGGCATGCGCGACCTGAGCCTTCAGGTCTGGAGCTTCTTCATGGTCCTGATGGCCCCGGTGCTGGGAGCCGTCACCCTGGCGGCGCTGATCTTCAACCTGGCCCAGGTGGGTTTCATGCTGGCCCCGGAGCGGGTCAAGCCCGACCTCAAGAAGCTAAACCCCCTGACCGGCATCAAACGATGGTTCTCCCTGCGCATGGCGGTGGACCTGGCCAAAAACCTGGCCAAGCTGGCCATCGTGGGCCTGGTGGCCTATCACACCGTGGCCGGGGAGTGGGACCGTCTGCCGGGCCTGGGCGACATGGAGGTAAAGGACGCGCTGGTCTACATCGTCGACGTCTGCTTCCGCATCTTCTGGCGATCGGTTCTGGCCATGTTCGTGTTGGCGGTTCTGGACTGGGCCTACCAGAAGTATGACTTCGAGAAGAATCTGCGCATGAGCAAGCAGGAGATCAAGGACGAGTTCAAGCAGAGCGAGGGCGATCCCATGGTCAAGGGCCGCATCCGCAGCATCCAGCGCGAGCAGGCCAAGAAGCGCATGATGGCCTCGGTGCCCGATGCCGACGTTGTGGTGACCAACCCCACCCACTACGCGGTGGCCCTGGTCTACAACGCCAGCGAGATGGACGCGCCTCAGGTGATCGCCAAGGGCATGAACCTGTTGGCCGAGAAGCTCAAGACCATCGCCCGTGAGCATGGGGTGCCGGTGGTGGAGGACCCGCCCCTGGCCCGGGCCCTATATCGCCAAGTGGAGGTGGGCCAGGCCATCCCCTACGAACTCTACGAGGCCACCGCCACCATCCTGGCCCATGTCTACCGCCAGAAGAACCGCCAACAGGAAGTGCTGTCCGCCCGCGGGGCGCGCAGCTAGGATCGGAGAACCAAGACCGTGGCCGAGGTGTACGAGGACAACCAGGGCGGCTTCAGCCTGAGAAGGATGGTCATGGGAGGCAACCTCTCGGAGGTGGCCCTGGCCAGCGGAGTGGTGGCCATCCTGGTGGTCATGATTCTGCCCCTGCCCACATTCATCCTGGACATCCTGCTGACCTTCAACATCACCTTCGCCATCATCGTGCTCCTGACCGGCATGTACACGATGAAGCCCCTGGACTTCAGCATCTTCCCCTCGGTGCTTTTGATCACCACTTTGTTCCGGCTCTCGCTCAACGTGGCCTCCACCCGCCTGATCCTTTTGCATGGCGAGGACGGCGCCAACGCCGCCGGCCAGGTGATCAAGGCCTTCGGCATGTTCGTGGTGGGCGGCAACTACTTCGTGGGCCTGGTGGTTTTCATCATCCTGGTGCTGATCAACTTCATCGTCATCACCAAGGGCTCCGAGCGCATCGCCGAGGTCAGCGCCCGCTTCACCCTGGACGCCATGCCCGGCAAGCAGATGGCCATCGACGCCGACCTGAACGCCGGGCTGATCGACGAGCAGCAGGCCCGGGCCCGGCGCACCGAGATCGCGCGCGAGGCCGACTTCTACGGGGCCATGGACGGCGCCAGCAAATTCGTGCGCGGCGACGCGGTGGCCGGCATCATCATCACCATCGTCAACATCCTGGGGGGCCTGTTGGTGGGCATGCTGCAAAAGGGCATGGACTTCCCCACCGCCGGAACCACCTACACCGTGCTCACGGTGGGCGACGGCCTGGTCAGCCAGATCCCGGCTCTGATCATCAGCACCGCCGCCGGCATCATGGTCAGCCGCGCGGCCACCGAGATGTCCATGGGCCGGGAGTTCAGCCGCCAGTTCAGCCTCCAGCCCAAGGCCATCGCCATCGCCGGAGGCATCGTCTTCGCCTTCGGCCTGGTGCCCGGCCTGCCCCACATCGCCTTCATGCTGCTGGGCGGCAGCGTGGGGGCCTTGTCCCTGGTGCTATTCAAGGCCCAGAAGCAGGCCGCCGTCGCCGCCCAGACCGAGCTGGCCATGGCCCGGCCCACCCCTCCCCCGCCGGGGCCGGAGCAGGTGGAGGCCCTTCTGCCCCTGGACATCCTGGAGCTGGAGGTGGGCTACGGCCTGATTCCCCTGGTGGACGAGGAGCAGAACGGCGACCTGTTGGAGCGCATACGCTCCATCCGCCAACAGTTGGCCCTGGAGATGGGCATCGTGGTGCCGCCGTTGCACGTGCGCGACAACCTGCAGCTCAAGCCCGGCGGCTACGCCGTTCTGATCAAGGGCAACGAGGTGGCCCACGGCGAGCTGATGATCGACTACTACTTGGCCATGGACCCCGGCGACGCCAAGAAGGCCATCG
>JAIUYB010000119.1 GCA_020216625.1 Desulfarculus sp. | reverse complement strand
GTCAACGCCTCGGGCAGGGTCAGTTGCCGAGTTTGGGCGGCCGCCGGCTGGGCCGCCAGCATCAGGCCCGCCACCAGCATCGCCGTCACGGCCACGGTGGAGGCCTTGGGCATGCGCGACTTGACAATGACGAACAGCACCGGAACCACCAGCAGGGTGATGAACATGGACCAGACCAGTCCCACCGCCAGCACGCTGGCCAGGGGGCTCCACAGGCTGGACTTGGAAAGGATCATGGGCAGCACGCCCGCGGCGGCGGCCATGGTGGTCAGGAAGATCGGCCGCAGGCGGCGCTCGCCCGCCTCCTTGGCGGCCTGCTCCAGCGAATGCCCTGCCCGGACCTTTTCGTTGATGTAGTCCACGAGGATGATGGCATTGCGCACCACGATGCCACACAGGCTGATCAGGCCCATGAAGGCGGTGAATCCGAAGGGATTATTGGTGATCACCAGCCCAAGGACCACACCGGGCAGCGCCAGGGGAATCGAGGACATGACGATGAGGGTCTCCGATAACCGCTTGAATTGGATGAGCAAGGTGAGGAAGATGGCCACCAGGCTTATGCCCAGGGCAGTCATCATTTCGGGCATGGTCTCCTCGGTGTTGAGCCTGTCGCCGCCGTATTCGATCCTGTACCCCGCCGGCAGAGGCAGCTTGGCGATTTCCGGCTCCACGGCCTTGACCAAGTCCGAGGCATAATGCCCGCTGTCCACCAAGGCGCGCACCGTCAGGGTGCGTACGCCATTGCGGCGCACGATCCGGCTGGTCTGCCACTCGGGCTCCAGGGTGGAGACGGCGCGCAGCGGCACCCTGGCCTTGGTGAGGGGCGAGCTAAGGTAGGCGTCACCCACGTCGCCGAAGGAGGCACGGGCGGCCGGGTCCAAACGCAGCAGGATGGTGACCGTCCGGTCGCCTTCCCAGAAGGTGCTCACGGGGAAGCCGTCGAAGGCCCCGTCCACCACCTTGGAGATGGAGGCATTGGTGATGCCCAGCCGGTTGGCCAGCTCCTCGTTGACCTTCACGTCCACCAGGCAGGAATCGTTGAAGTAGTCCCGATGGACAAAGGCCGAGAAGGGGACTTTGGCCAGCAGCCCTTCCACTTGGGCCCCGATGCGTTCCAGCTCCTGGATGTCCTCGCCCACGATGCGCACCTCCACCGGGGCCTCCAGGGACATGCCCTGTTGCATTTCCTTGGCTATGACCATGGCTTCGGGGACCAACGAGGCGAAGGTTTTGCGGAACTCGTTCACCAGGGCCGGGGTTTCCTTGGCCGAGCGGGTGTTGACGATGAACTGCCCGTAGGCGGCGTCCGGCTGCTGGGGGTTGACGTTGTAGTAGAACCGGGGGGCGCTCTGGCCCACAAAGGTCGCGAAGTTGGCCACCTCCTGGCGGCTCTTCATGTAGGCTTCCATGCGGCGCATCACCGCGTCCGTCTCCTCTATGCGCGTGCCCTGGGGCAGCCACACGTCGATCACGAACTGGTTGCGCTCGGCCGAGGGGAAAAACTGCTGGGGCACCAACTGAAAGAGGGCCGCCCCCAACACGATGGCGCCCACGCCCAGGACCATGGCCGGGGCCTTGTGGCGCATGAAAAAGCTGATAACCACACGGTAGCCGGCTTGAAGCAGGTTGAGGAAATTGAACTTCTCCTTGCCCGGGGCGGCGCCGTTTTCGTGGTCGTGGAGCCCCTTCTTGACCAAGAACCGGCAAAAGATAGGCGTGGGCATAACCGCCACAATGGTGGAAACCACCAGGGCGATGGCCACGGTTATGGGCAGGGCGCAGATGAACTCGCCGGCCGATCCCGTCAGGATCAGCAAGGGCAGGAAGGAAAAGATGATGGTGGCGGTGGCGGCCAGGACCGGCACGATCACCTCGGAGACGCAGCGCCAGGCCGCCTCTTCCCTTGGCACCTTGCGGTCCAGGAGGTCCACGTAGTTGTCCACAATGACGATGGCATTGTCCACCACGATCCCCAGCACCACGATCAACGCCGCGATGGAGACCTGATGCAGCGCCACCCCGCAGGCGTTCATGGCCCCCAGGGTCATCAGGATGCTTATGGGGATGGCCAGCGCCGCGATCACCGCCACTCGGATGGGCAGCAGGATTATGGTCACCAGCACCACCGCCGCGATGGCCAACATGAACTCGTGGCTTAGGTGGGTTATGCGCTCCTTGACCACCGCCGGCTGATTGGCGATGAGGTCCAGATGCACGTCCGGCGGCAACAGGTTGTTGAGGCGGCCGAAGACTTCCCGGATGCTCTCGCCCAGTTCGACGATATTCTTGCCCTTTTGCATCTCCACCGACAGCAGCAGGCTGGGTTCGCCGTCGTAGCGCACCATGAACTTCGGGTCCTGATAGCGCCGTTCCACCTTGGCGAAGTCGCGGATATAGACTGGCTGGCCGTTTCGCGAAACGTCCACCATGACATTGCCGATTTGTTCTTCGGCGTTGAACAGGCCGGTGGTGCGCAGGGGGATCTTGCTGCGGTCGGCTTCAAAATGGCCGGAGCCCTCGATTATATTACGCTGCCTCAGGGCCATGAACACGTTTAGCGGGTCGGCGAAATACTGCGACAGGCGCTGAAGATCGCTGGTAATCCAAATCTGCTCGCCTTGCTGGCCATACACGGCCAGCTTGCCCACCTCGCGGATGGAACGCAGCTCGTCCTGGATGGTGTCCACGTAGTCACGCAGCTCGCGGTAGCCATAGCGCTGGCCGTGCACGGCGATGAGCATGGCCACCGTGTCGCCGAAGTCCGAGTTCACCAGGGGGCCTTGCACGCCCTCGGGCAGTTCCAAGGCGCGCGTCTCGTTCATCTCGTGGCGAATCTTGGACCAGATGACGTCGGCGTTCTTCACGTCGTTTTCGAGTTCCACGTTGATGATCGCCAGGCCGGGGCGGCTGGTGGAATAGGTCTTGTCCTTGCGAATCTCCGGAAACTTGAAGATGTGCTTTTCCAGGGTGTTGGTCACCTGCTTCTCGACCTGCTCCGATGTCGCGCCCGGATAGAGCGCGATCACCAGGCCGGTGCGGATGGTGATGGTGGGGTCCTCGGTGCGCGGCATGCTCAGGAAGGAATAAATGCCCACGGCCACGGCCATGACCGTAAGGATCAAGGTGACCGCCGGAAAACGCAGGGAAAACTTCACCGGATCCATTAGCGCACCTCTTTCACGGCGGCCGAGCCCTGAGCCTTTTCCGGGGCAGTGTTGTCGGCCAGGGAGACGGCCGCGCCATCGCGCAGTTTGCCCTGTCCGGCAAAGACCACGGCCTCATTGCCGACCAGGCCGCTCTTGATCACGATTTCCCGGCCGTGGACGGCGCCGGTCTCGACCCGCCGGGCGTAGACGCGACCCTTCTCGGGGTAGTAGACAAAGACGATCGTCACTCCTTGCGGGTCTTTCAGAATGGTCTCGGCCGGCAGGGTCATCAGGTCGACCATCTTGTCCCCCTGGATCTGGGCCTGGGCCACCATGCCGACCCTGAGGATATGGCCGGGGTTGGGCACTGCGATGCGTGTCATGTAGGTCCTGGTCTGGGGGTCGGCCGATACGTTGACGACTCGCACCGTGCCCTCGAAGGACTTGCCCGGCAGGGCGGGAATGGCGATGTTGGCCGTCTGTCCAACCTTGACCAGGTGGATATCCGTCTCCGGCACGCCCACGGTGATCTCCATGGGGTCGAGCTGCACGATTTCAAAGACCGGGTGTCCGGGGCTGGCCGTCTGTCCCGGCTCGATGCCCCGCCTGGAGATGAAGCCGTCGGCGGGGGCGTGGAGCTTGGCGTCGTCCAGGCGCTTTTGGGCCAGCCCTTGATTGGCCAGAGCCAGGTCGAGCTGCTGCTTGGCTCCCAAGAAGGCCGCCTTGAACTTCTCGAAATCGTTTTCCGCCAGGCTCCTGGACTCGTACAGGAACTTCATGCGGTTGTACTCGTCCTGACTCCGCTCCAGGGCGACCTTGGCCTGACCGGCCTGGGCCGAGGCGGCCTGCAGGGCCAACCGGTAGTCAAGGGGGTCGATGGCCGCCAAGAGCTGCCCCTTCTTGACATAGTCGCCTTCCCGGGGCGTCACTTGGACCACCTTGCCCGGAACCAGGAAAGCCACCTGCACCGGCGCGTCGGGGGTGGCCACCGTGCCGCTAACCGGCACGAACTCGCGTTGCTGTGCGTGCCGCACCGTGCCGGTCTTTATGGCTATGGCATTGTGGTTGGCGGCCTCTTGCGCGCCCTTGTCCTGAGAACAGGCGGGCAGCGCCAGAAAAGCCACGATGGCTAGGACGGTCAATGCTGAGCGCATGGCAGAACTCCTGTGGTACAAGGCCAAAAATCAATGGTGGTTGCCCCTGCCGGGTTGGTTACCGCCAGCGGTGGTCATTCCAGGGCCGCGGCTTCCACCCAAATGGAGTGACTTAGTAAGCCCAACCCTTTCAGGGCATAGGCCAGCTGTTGCCCCAGGGGGCTTCCGCTAGGGTTCAGCGGCTCGGTCTTCCAATGGATGTGGATGCTCAGGTCGGTGTGCACCGTGGGGTGGTGGTATATCCTGATGGTGGCGGTGAGCCCTGACTGTCGCTGCTGTAACAACTGGCCCAGCAGCTCGTCGACCAGGTGCCGGTTCGCTTTCACCAGCGAGCGTAGCGCGATGATTTCCATCCACTTCATGGCGATTTCCCTTTGCCCTTCTCCTGGGCAATAGGCGTGCCATAAATTTTTATGCATTAATTGCGGTGTGTTATGAAAACGGGTCTTCCGCGGACACGCGACGAATCGTCCCATGGGACGATACTAATTGCGCCATGGCATGATTTAGGGCTAGGGTGTTAAAAATGACCGGCAAGGCGGACGGAGGATGGAACCGGGTCGCGGGAGAGAAGTGATGGGCTTGGATGAAAACCTGTTTTTTCGCGAGGCGACCCTGCGTCTATGCAGCAGCCTGGATATCGAGGTGGCTCTGCAACGCTGCCATGAATATATCGGGCGTTTCATGCCCGTGATGCAGATGTCCTTACACATCCTCGATTTTGAGCAGAACGTCCTGCGCGTGGTGGCCATGGTCGGCGCCAACCTGCCCGATGGTCGTGAGCAGGTCCTGCATTTGCCCGAAAAGGGGCGCCGGGAGGCCAAGGCCTATTGGAAAACCGGAGCAGTCGTCCGCATCATCAACCAGCCCGATCAAATCAAGTTAAACCCTGAACTTCTCTCTCGGCTGGGGCTGGATGAAAACATTTCATACATGAGCATGGTCCTGGAATTGGAGGGAAGCCAACTGGGGGAAGTGGGGTTGATAGCCCAGGGCCTGGAGCAATACAGCGCAGAACATGCCAGGCTGCTGCACCTGCTGCGCGAACCCCTATCCATCGCCATGTCCAATGCCCTGCAATATCAGGAGATTTTGCGCTATAAGCAGATGCTGGCCGACGACAACAAGTATCTGCTGGACGAGCTGCGCTCGATGGCGGGTGATGAGATCATCGGCGCCGATTTTGGCCTGAGCATGGTCATGCGCCTGGTGGAGCAGGTCGCTCCCCTGGATAGCCCCGTGCTCTTGTTGGGCGAGACGGGCACGGGCAAGGAGCTGATCGCCAACGCGGTGCACAGGTCTTCACCGCGCAAGGAAGGGCCCTTCATCAAGGTCAATTGTGGCGCCATCCCCGAGACGCTTTTGGATAGCGAGCTTTTCGGTCACGAGAAAGGGGCCTTCACCGGCGCCATCAGCCAGAGCCGGGGCCGCTTTGAACGGGCCGACAGGGGAACCATTTTTCTCGACGAAATTGGCGAGCTTCCGCCCCAGGCCCAGGTGAGGCTCTTGCATGTCCTGCAAAGAAAAGAGGTCGAGCGCGTCGGGGGCACACGCTCCATCCCCGTGGATATCCGCATTATATCGGCCACCCACCGGGATTTGCCCCAGATGGTGGCCGCCGGACAGTTCCGCGAGGACCTCTGGTTTCGCCTCAACGTCTTTCCCATCATGATCCCGCCGTTAAGGCAGCGCAAAGGCGACATCCCCTACCTGGTCCATCACTTCATCAATCGCAAATCAATGGAGCTCAAACTCAAGGAGAGGCCTACGCTGGCCTCGGACGCCATCGACCGGCTGCTGGCCTATGACTGGCCTGGCAACGTGCGAGAGCTTGAAAACACCGTCGAACGGGCGCTCATACAACACCGGACGGGTGGCCACTTGTCATTCGGAGAGCTGCTTCCCCTGGCGGATTCGGGCGGCGCCGTCCAGGCGCAAGGCCCGGATGAGCCACTTATCTCCTTGGACGAGATAAACGCTCGGCATATCAGGCGAGCCATGAAGGAGGCCGGCGGCAAAATCTATGGACCGGGTGGGGCGGCGCAGCTTTTGAGCATCAATCCCAACACCCTTCGCAAACGCATGGATAAACTCGGCATTGCGTATGGACGGAAAAGCTGGCGTCCAGAGCCAAGCGACTAGCCAAAGGCGATTGTCAGGTCAATATCATCGCTGTACATCACCGGCTGTTCATTCCTTTGTTTGTTCACGGGGCAGACTTCCAACGAATCTCCTGGCCTATCAAGGTGGCGGAAAACCCCTGGCGGGACCACGCGATTTCAAACCCGCCGCCGGCCGGCCCCTGACCGGGACAGGAGACGCTCCACGCTGGCCTGGACGGCGTCTGGGGAGAAGGGCTTGAGCAGGTACTCCGAGGCCCTGGCCGTGGTCGCCTCGTCGATGATCTTCTTGTCCGCCTCACCGCTGGCGATGATGAACGGCAGGTCCTGGAAGTCTGGGTTGGCCCGCACCGCCCGCAACAGCTCGAGCCCTGACATCTTGGGCATGTGCAGGTCGGAGATGATCAGATCCACCGGCTGGCTGGCGATGATGGCCAGCGCCGACTCGCCGTCGGCGGCTTCCAGAACCGGGCCA
>JAIUYB010000118.1 GCA_020216625.1 Desulfarculus sp. | reverse complement strand
CAGGTGCTCCTCGGGCCGCAGCAGGGCCTGGCTGGCGTGCTGGCCCACCAGGCTCAACAGCTCCGGCCCCAACTCGGCCAACAAGGCCAGGGTGGCCAGGCCGCCGCCGGCCTGCACCCGGTTGCGCCCTTCGCGGCTCACCACCCGGCGCAAGAGCAGGTCCTCGCCCGGCTCCGGGGCCTGGCCCTCCCCGGCCAGGCGCTGCATGGGCGGGGAGTCGGCCGGCAGGCGGAACAGGGCCTCCACCACCGCCTGGTCCGCGCCGGCGCGGATCAGGTCCACCGCCGCCCGCTGGCCCAGAAGCAGGTTCACCGCCGCCAGGATGATGGATTTGCCGGCCCCGGTCTCGCCGGTGAGCACGGTCAGCCCCGGACCCGGCTCCAGCTCCAGGCGCTCGATCAAGGCGAAGTTCGAGATGCGCAACAGGGTGAGCATGGCGGCCGCCGCGAGAGGATTGTCCGGCCCGACGGCCAAAGGCCGGCCCGGGCGCACGCAGGCAAGCTTACCCGCCCGCCGGGCCGATGGTCAAGCCCGCCCCCGCCTTGACGCTCGGGGCGGCCCTGGGATATGGTTGCGCCCAGGGAGACGCCCCATGGTCATCAACATCAATCCCCAGAACCCCCAGCCCCGGCTCATCGCCAAGGTGGTGGAGGTGCTGGCCGACGGCGGGGTGGTGGCCTATCCCACCGACACCGTCTACGGCCTGGGCTGCGATATTTTCAACAAGCACGCCATCAAGCGCGTGCACCAGATCAAGAACCAGCCCGAGACCAAGCCCTTCTCCTTCATCTGCCCGGATCTCAAGGAGCTGTCCCACTACGCCCGGGTCACCAACTACGCCTACAAGACCCTGCGCCGGCTGTTGCCCGGACCCTACACCTTCGTGCTGGAAGGCTCGCGCGAGGTGCCCAAGATGATGCTCACCCGGCGCAAGACCGCCGGCATCCGGGTGCCGGACCACGCCATCCCCCTGGCCATCGCCCTGCAATTGGGCCGACCGTTGCTCTCCACCAGCGCCACCGACCGCGACGGCAACCCCCTGGAGAGCGCCTGGGAGATCGAACAGGCCCTGGGCAAGCAACTGGACCTGATCGTGGACGGCGGCCCGGTGCCCGGCCAGCCCTCCAGCGTGGTCAGCCTGGTGGACGACGCGCCCGAGGTGCTGCGCGAAGGCGCCGGCCCGGTGGATGAGTTTCGGAGTTAAGAAAGATGTGGGTTAACCCTTTTGGCTGCGCGAAAAGGGCTCCCCACACCCATCCTAGAAAGGCGTCCGCCAAGCAGCTATGCCGCTTGGCGTGAAAGTGGCGCATGCCTTGCCCGAGGAAACGCAGCCGGGCTGGTTTCTCCAGGCCCATGTCTGGGAAACGGGTGGGGTTTGCCCCGCCCGATTTATCAAAGCCCAACCTATCCGGTTAGTCTCAAGCCTCGGGTTGCTCCGCCGCCCGCCGCCGGGCCAGGACCAGGGCCGCCACCGCCAGGGTCACCCCCACCAGGGCCAAGAGCGAGGCCAGTTGGTAAGTGCCCCGAAAGCCCGCGATCAGGGCCGCCGGCGGCGCGGCCAGAAAGTCGGTGTGGGCCGGCGGGCTGGCCGCGGCCAGGACGTGGGCGGCGAAAAGGCCCCCATCAGCGGCACCCCGGAGGTGTTGCCCAGGGTGCGCGACAGGGCCACCAGGCCCGAGGCCACCCCCAGGCGGTGGCGGGGAGCCGCCCCCATGATGGCGCTGTTGTTGGGGGTCTGGAACAAGCCCAGGCCCACCCCCAGGGGCGCCACCCGCAGGATGTAGCCCCAGGTCCCCACCTGCTGGTCGATGCTGCTCAGGCACAAGCAGCCAATGGCCATCAGCACCAGGCCAGCCAGACTCACCACCCGCGAGCCCAGGCGGTCAGCCAGGTTGCCGGCCAGGGGAGAGGTGACGCCCATGCTCACCGGCACCACCATCATCATCAGTCCGGTCTGCTGCGGGGTATAGCCCAGCACGATTTGCAGGATGAAGGGCAGGGTGAAAGTGCCGCCCATCAACAGGAAGGCCAGCCAGGCCATCACCAGATTGAGGCCGAAAACCCGGTCCCGGAACAGGCTCAGATCCAGCATCGGCTGGGCCCGGGCTCCCTCCAGGCGCACGAAGGCGATCAGGGTGATCGCCGAAAGGCCCAACAGTCCCCAGACCTCCCCCCGCTCGAAGCCCCACTGCTGGCCCAGGGTCACCCCCAGGGCGTAGGCGGTCAGGCAGACCAGGAGCACCAAAGCCCCGGCGGCGTCGAAGCGCTGGCCGGTCTCCACCGGCGGGCTTTCGGGCACGTAGCGGGCCACGAACAGCCAGGCCACCAGCCCCACCGGCACGTTGACCCAGAACACCGCCCGCCAGCCGATGGCCCCGATCAAGAGCCCGCCCAGGGGCGGCCCGGCGGCCAGGCCCAGGGCCACGACGCTGCCCATGATCCCCAACACCCGGCCCAGACGATGGCGCGGGGCCACCTCGGTGACGATGCCCATGCCCAGAGACTGCATCATCACCGCCCCCAGGGCCTGCACCGCCCGGAATATGATCAGCCAGATGGCCCCCCCGGCCAGGGCGCAAAGCAGCGAGCCCAGCGAAAAGACCGCCAGCCCGGCCAGATACACCCGGCGCTTGCCCAACATGTCCCCCAGGCGGGCCGCCCCCAGCATCAGGGAAGTCACCACCAGGGCGTAGCTGATGATCACCCACTCCACCGTGGCCAGGCTGGCGTTGAGCTCGGCCATCAGGGTGGGCAGGGAGATGTTGACGATGCTGAAGTCCACCGTGGCCATGAACACCCCCAGCCCCACCCCGGTGATGGCCAGGCCGGGGTTGGCGCAGCTCGGTCCCTGCGCTTCGGTCCGAGGGGGGATATAGGGGCGCATGCCGGTCCTTTCGCGGGTGATCCTGGGGGCCTCCGCCGTCGGCGCGAGGGCGAGCCTTAATAGGTACCACCAGGGTGGCCGGTCAGCAACTTAAGTAAAACTCAGACGTTAGACTCGACCCGGCTGGGCGGCGGCGGGGGGAGAGGGTGGTCCAGGTAGAGCAAGGTCCCCCCCACCGCGGACAGGGGCAAAAAGGCCAGGTTGGCCACCGGGACCAGGCCCAGGACGAAGACCGCCGCCCCGAAGCCCAGGCCCCGGAGTCCCAGTCGCCGCACGTAGGCCAGCTTGGCGGAGAGGCTCTGCCCCCGGCGGTCCAGAGGATAGTCCACGAACTCCAGGGTGAGAAAGAAGCAGGTGGTCAGGAAGGCCAGGACCGCATAGAGGACCGCGCCCAGGCCGGGCAGCAGGTTGAGCACCAGCAAGAGGCCCATGGCCAGGAGGTAGAGCATCAGCTTTTTGAGCGCCTGGCCAGCCACCCGCATAATCTCCCTGAAAAACCCGGCCGAGGCCCAGTGGGCGGCCGCCGCCGGCGCGGCCGCCTCCTCCACCCGCCGGGTCAACAGCTCCAGGAAGGGCGCCGCCACCACCGAACCCACCAGGGCGAAGAGGTAGACTTGCACCACCAGAAGCAACAGCACCACCAGCACCGCCAGCAGGTAGTAGAGCAGCACCCACCACCAGCCCTCGGCCAGAGGCAGGAAGCCCTGCACCCAGGCGTCGAAGCGGCTGTAGCTGAACCAGAAGATCAGGGCGAACAACCCCAGGTTGATCAGGAAGGGCACCCCAGCCAGGGGCAGCAGGCGTTTGTGGGCCCAGAGGAAGCCCAGGGCCTTCACTGGCGCGCCCAGGCCGCCCAGGGGGCCGGGGGTGAGCCAAGGGGACATGGCCTAATCGCCGGTCAGGGAGAGCAGATACTGCGGCGCGACGCCGGTTCGCAGCCGGGTCCAGGCGGCGGAGAGGAAGCTCAGGCTCTCCTCCTGCAACAGCTTGCGCCAGAGCTTTTCGCGGCCGGCCTCGGGCTCCACCAGTTGGGGCCGGCCCTCGATCTTGCCCAGGCTGGCGGCCAGGGCCACGGCGTCGTTGAAGTTGCCCAGCTGGTCCACCAGGCCCAGCTCCAGGGCCTGGCGGCCGGAGACCACCCGGCTGTCCTTGACGGCCTGGATCTGCTGGTTGTCGAGCTTGCGGGCCTCTATCACATCCCCCAGGAACTGCTGGTAGAGATCCTGGTTCAGCTCCGTGAGCATCTTGCGCTCGGCCTCGTTCAGGGGCCGGTTGGGCAGGCCCGCGCCCTTGAGCTCTCCGGTCTTGACCGTCTGGAGCTTGACTCCCAGTTTATCCAGGAGGTTCTCCAGGTCAGGGATCACGGCGATGACGCCGATGGAGCCGGTGATGGTGCCGGGATTGGCCACGAGCCTGGTGCAGGGGGCGGAGATGTAGTAGCCGCCGCTGGCCGCCACCGAGCCCATGGAGGCCACCACCGGCTTGATGGCCACCGTGCGTTGAACCTGGCGGAATATCTCCTGGCTGGGGCCCACCCCGCCGCCGGGGCTGTCCACCCGTAGCACAATGGCCTTGATGGCCTTGTCGCGGGCGAACTCATCCAGGGCCTCCAGCACGACCCGGGAGTCCTCGATGGCTCCCTTGACCTGCACCAACCCCAGTTTGGCCCCGAACAGGGGGCCGGAGTCGGGCTTGGCGGCCAGGAGGATCACCCCCAAGGCAAAGGCCGCCACGATCAGGAGGCTGATCCCGATCGCGGCGGCCATTGGCGCTTTACGCATGGTCCCCACCGAGGGGCCTTACGGTTTACTCTTCGTCCTCGGGCTTGGCCTCGGCCTCTTTCTGGGCCAGGCCCTCCTTCAACAGCTCGCCCAGGTTGCTGGTGGCGGCCTGGGTGGAGTTCAGGTACTCGCTGTAGGAGGAGCGTTCGTCCTCCTCGTCGGCCCGGCGCATGGACAGCCCGATCTTGCGCTCGCGGCGGGAGACGCTGACCACCTTGGCGCTGATGGTGTCGTTGACGTTGTACATGCCCACCGGAGTCTTGATCTTGTCCTGGCTGATCTCGCTGACGTGGACCAGGCCCTCGACGCCCTCCTCCAGCTCCACAAACAGGCCGAAGTCGGTGACGTTGGTGATCACGCCGTTGACCTTGGTGCCCACCCGGTAGCGGTTGGGAATGTCGTCCCAGGGATCGGCCTCCAGCTGCTTGATGCCCAGGCTGAAGCGCTCGTTCTCGCGGTCGATGTTGAGCACCACCGCCTTGACCTCGTCGCCCTTCTTGAAGATCTCGCCGGGGTGCTTCAGGCGCTTGGTCCAGGAGATGTCGCTGATGTGGACCAGGCCGTCGATGCCCTCGTCGATGCCGATAAACAGGCCGAAGTCGGTGATGTTCTTGATCCGGCCGGCGATGATGGTGCCCACCGGGTACTTCTCGGCGATGAGATCCCAGGGGTTGGGCTCGACCTGCTTCATGCCCAGGCTGATGCGCTTGGCCTCGGGGTTGATGGACAGCACCACCGCCTCCACGGTGTCGCCCACGTTGACGATCTTGGAGGGATGGCGGACCTTGCGGGTCCAGGACATCTCGCTGACGTGGATCAGGCCCTCGACGCCCTCCTCGACCTCGACGAAGGCGCCGTAGTCGGCCAGGCTGACGACCTTGCCGGAGACCCGGGTGCCCACCGGATAGCTGGCGGCGGCCGCGCTCCAGGGGTCTTCCTTGAGCTGCTTCAGGCCCAGGCTGACCCGCTCGCGGTCACGGTCGAAGTGCAGGACCTTGACCTCGATCTCGTCGCCAATCTTGAACATCTCGGAGGGATGGCCCACCCGGCCCCAGCTCATGTCGGTGATGTGCAACAGACCGTCGATGCCGCCCAGGTCCACGAAGACGCCGTAGTCGGTGAGGTTTTTGACCACGCCCTTCATCACCCGGCCGTCCTCGAGCACCTTCAGGGTGTCGCGCTTCTTGTACTCGCGCTCCTTCTCCAGGAGTACCCGGCGGCTGAGCACGATGTTGGCGCGTTTCTTGTTGAACTTCAGGATCTTGAAGTCGAAGGTCTGGCCGATGAGCGAATCGAGGTTGCGCACCGGACGCAGGTCCACCTGAGAGCCGGGCAGGAAGGCCGGCACCCCGATGTCCACGCTCATGCCACCCTTGACCCGGCCCACGATGACGCCGGTGATGACCCCGTCCTCGTTGTAGACGCGGCTGATCTCGTCCCAGACCTTGATCTTGGCGGCCTTCTCCTTGCTGAGGATGATGGTGCCGTCCTCGTCCTCGGCCCGCTCCAACAGCACGTCCACCTGCTGGCCCACCTCGGCCTTGATGTTGCCGTCGGCGTCCTTGAACTCGTTGATGTCGATCTGACCCTCGGACTTATAGCCAATGTCGACCACCACGTAGTCGTTTTCCACCGACACGATGGTGCCCTTGGCCACCTCGCCCTCCTGGATGGTGCGGAACGACTGCTCATAGAGCAGGGCCAGTTCCTCCTGGTCCAGGTCTTCCTCGTCGGCCGGGGCGGGGGTCACTGCGGGGGTTGCGGCGGCGGTCTCTACCGTCTCCTGGTCCTTGTTCAGATCGCTGTCAGCCATGTTACTCAGTGCCTTGTAAAAGTTAGGTTAATAAAAACAACGCGCTACCAGCCAACCGCCCCCCGGATGGGGCCGGATGGCCTGCCTCGAACTATGTTTTACTACCAGAATCGCGAGATGATTACAAGAATTGTTTGTTGGCCTGGGCCAGCAGGTCCCGCACCCGCCCCGCCAGCAGCTCCAGCACCGCGTCCTCGTCCAGTTGGGTGGTGTCCACCACCAGGGCGTCCGGCGCGGGCTTGAGCGGGCTCAGGCTGCGCTGGGCGTCGCGCTGGTCGCGCCGGGCCATGTCTTCAAGGACCTCGACCAGGGTCAGCTCCGGCCGGGAGGGCAAAAGCTCCCGCCAGCGGCGGCGGGCCCGCTCCTCGGCGCTGGCGGTCAGGAAAAACTTGGCCTCGGCCCGGGGGAAGACCACGGTGCCCATGTCGCGGCCCTCGGCCACCAA
>JAIUYB010000117.1 GCA_020216625.1 Desulfarculus sp. | reverse complement strand
AGGGACAGCCGGCCACCAGCACCGCCACCGCCCGCCCGGCCTCGCCGCTCAGCCACCAGGCCAGACCGGCGCAGGCCAGGACCAGGGGGGTGAACCACCGGGCGTAGCGGTCCACCAAACGGGCCGCGCGGGGCTTGTGGGTCTCGGCCTCAGTGACCAGGCGCACCACCCGACCCAGGGCGGTGTCGTCGCCCACCTGGGTGGCCCTTATCTCGATGACGCCGTTGTAGTTCAAGCTGCCGGCCAAGACCGGGTCGCCGGGCCGGCGAGTGCGGGGGATGGACTCGCCGGTGAGGGATGACTCGTCCAACGCGCTGACGCCCGAGAGAATAACCCCATCCACCGGCACCCGCTCCCCGGGCTTGACCAGCAGGAGGTCGCCGATGACCACGCTGGCCACCGGCACCACCCGGGGGCCGTCGGCGGTCAGCCGGGTGGCCTCCGCGGGGGTCATCCGGGCCAGGGCCTGGATCGAGCGCCGGGCCGACTGGCTGATGGCCTGTTCGATCAACGAACCCAGGGTCATGATGAAACCGATGGTGGCGGCGGTGAGGAACTCGCCCTGAAAAAGCGAGGCCAGAATGGCCAGGCTCACCAGCTCGTCCACGTTCACCCGGCGGGCCCACAGGCCCTGGAGGGCCTCCCAGACGATGGGCGCGCCGTTGAGGGCCGCCGCGGCCAGGGCCAAAACCAGCCCCGGCCAGACCGGGGCGGTCGCCGACCATTGCCAGCCGAAGGAGGCCAGGGCCAGCGCCCCGCCCAGCAGGCACCACCGGAACCGCTTAAGGTTGAAAAGCTCCTGGTAGGCCCCGAGCTTGGAAAATCTGCCGATCATCGGTTGACTCCCGAGATGGTTTGATTATAAAGAATATTTACAATCAAAATAAATTGGCGTCAACCCAGGCCGGCGCGGGTTTGACCGCCGCCCAGGTCGGGAGGTCATCCCGGTTTACCCGCCCGCGGGCGCTTGCTATAGTTTCCTCCATGGAAAGCCTGCTTATCAGTTGGCCAAGGGCCACCCGGGGGGAGACAAGGCCATGAGCCCTCCACGCGCCTGGGCGGTCTTTCGCAAGGAACTCCTTCACATCCGCCGCGACCCCAGCAGCCTGGTGCAGATCGTGCTGATGCCAGTGATGCTGCTGTTGCTCTATGGCTATGCCCTGACCTTCGACATCAAGCATGTGCCCACCGTGGTCTGGGACCGCGACGGCTCGGCCGAGGCCCGGCAGTTCCTGGATCGGCTCTTTGGCTCGCCATATTTCCATGACTTGGCCCGGGTGAGCGATTTCGCGGATGGCGGCCGGATGCTGGACCAGGGCGCCGCGCGGGTGGTGGTGGGATTGCCCCAGGATTTTGGACGCAAGGTGAAGGGCGAGGGCCAGGCCCAGGTCTCGGTGGTGCTGGATGGCGCCGACGCCAACACCGCCAACGTGATCCTGGGCTATATCCAGGCCGTGGTTTCCGATTACAACCTAGGCCTTATGACCCAGCGATTGCATCAGAAGGGCATGACCCGTCTGAACACGCCCATCAGCCCCGAGCCTCGGGTCTGGTACAACGAGGAGTTGGAAAGCCGCAATTTCATCGTGCCGGGCCTGATCGTGGTGATCATGACCATGGTCGGCGCGCTGTTGACCAGTCTAAGCGTGGTGCGCGAGCGCGAGCGGGGCAGCATGGAGGGGCTGATCGCCAGCCCGCTAAAGAAGTCCGAGCTGATCCTGGGCAAGCTGGGGCCCTATTTCATCATCGGCATGGTGGACATGGGCATCGCCATGGGCATGGGGCAGTTCCTGTTCGAGGTGCCCATGCGCGGCTCGTGGCTGTTGATGATCGCCATGAGCGCCTTGTACCTGATGGTGATGCTGGCCCAGGGGCTTCTCATCTCCTTCGCGGCCCAGAACCAGCTCCAGGCCAACCAGCTATCCATGCTCAGCACCTTTTTGCCGGCGCTGTTGCTGTCTGGCTTCATGTTCGACATCCGCCAGATGCCCTGGATATTGCAGGTCATCAGCTATATCGTCCCGGCTAGATACTTTGTGACGCTCACCAAGGGGATTTATCTGAAGGGCCTGGGGTTGGACCTGCTCTGGCCGGACGCCCTGCTGCTGGCGGGCTTCATGCTGCTTTTCCTGCTGATGGCCGCGGGCCGGTTCGCCAAGAAGGTGCGCTGAGCCATGTGGCGGCGGATCAGAAGCATGCTGGTCAAGGAGTTCATCCAGGTGTTGCGGGACAAGCGCCTGCGCGTCCTGTTGTTCCTGCCGCCGCTGATCCAGTTGATCGTCTATGGTTACGCGGTCAACTTCGACATCTCCCACATCCGGGTGGCGGTGCTGGATCAGGATCGCTCCGCCCAGAGCCGCCAACTCCTGAACCGGGTGACCTCCACGCCCTACTTCGACCTGGTGGCCTGGCTGGATTCCGAGGACGAGGCCCGGCGGCTGTTGGACCTGGGCGAGGTGGCGATGGTGCTGCGCCTGCCCAGCGACTTCGCGCGCAAGCTCAAGCAGGGCGACACCGCCGGGGTGCAGATGCTCCTGGATGGCACCGACTCCAACCAGACCTTGGTGGTGATGCGCTATTTCAACCAGGTGTTGACTGATTACACCCAAGATTTGATGCGGGACCGACTGAACCGGCTGGGGCTCAAACGCCTGGAGATGCCGGTGGGCATCGAACAGCGGGTCTGGTACAACCCCAACCTCACCGGCCGCTGGTCCTTCGTGCCCGGAGTGATCGCCATGGTGGTGCTGCTGGTCAGCCTGATGCTGACCGCCCTGGCGGTGGTGCGCGAAAAGGAGATCGGCACCATGGAGCAGCTCCTGGTCACGCCGCTCAGACCCCTGGAGCTGATTCTGGGCAAGACGGTGCCCTTCGTGCTGATCAGCTTGATCGACGCGGTGCTGGTGACGGTGGCCGGAGTGTTCTGGTTCGAGGTGCCGCTGCGGGGCAGCCTATGGGTGTTGCTGTTGGGCCTGGTGTTGTTCCTGTTCAACTCGGTGGGCCTGGGGCTTCTCATCTCCACCCTGTCGCGCACCCAGCAGCAGGCCATGACCGCCGGAACCTTCATCCTCACCCCGGCGGTTCTGCTCTCGGGCCTGATCTTTCCCATCGCCAACATGCCCGAGCCGGTGCAGTGGCTAACCTACCTGAATCCGCTGCGTTATTTCATCATCACCGTGCGGGGGGTGTTCCTGAAGGGCGTGGGGTTGGAGGTGCTCTGGCCGGAATATGTCGGTTTGGGCGCGTTGGGCCTGACCTTGCTGACCATCAGCGTGATGCGGTTCAAGAGCCGGATCGGTTAGGGAAGGCAGAACGAGGCAGGGAATTGGCGAGATCGCCACAGAGCCAGGCGGCGCTTCGCGAAGATAAGATAGGTTGACAGTCGCCCTTACCAGAGCCGGCCAGCGGCAATACTAGCCACACCCCCGGGCGAAAGGGCGTGAGCCCTTTCGCCAGCTTTTTTGGGAGGGGGTGTGGGGGGACCATTTTCGCGCAGCAAAAAGGGTCCCCCCACAAACTCTTACATCGACTCTTCGTTGGTGGCCTGGACGGCGCGGTCGATTTCGGCCTGGAGTTGGGGGGGCAGGCCGGGGATGTCGACGCTGAGGAAGCCGCGCACGATGGTGGCGGTAGCCTCGTCTTCGGTCAGGCCGCGGCTTTGCAGATAGAGGATCTCCTCCTGGGCGATCTTGCCCACGGCGGCCTCGTGGCTCATCTCCACCCCGTCGACGAAGCCGTCCAACTGGGGCACGGCCAACATGGCGCCACCGCCAAGGATCAGCCCGCGACATTCCAGGTGGGCCTTGATGTCCGGGGCGTTGCCCACCAGGTGGCCGCGGGCCATGATCTTGCCGCCATTGGTGATGGCGCGGCTGACGATTTCGGCCCGGCAGTGGGGATGGTTGAGGATGACCCGGCTGCCGGCGTCGATGTCGGTGATGGGGGTGCCGACCATGATGCTGTAGAAGCGGGCCACCGCCCCGGGACCGGCGAGGGTGGCGGTGGGGTACATCTGCAGCGAGCGCACCGGCTTCATGCAGATGTAATTGCTCAAAAACAGGCCGTCCTCCTCGATGACGGCGGCGCTGCGGGGGCGCACCTTCATCTCCTCGGCCCAGTTGTGGATCATGGTGAAGGAGAGCTTGGCGCCTTTCTTGACGTAGAACTCGCTGACCCCGGCGTGGACCCCGCTGCGCATGTGTTCGCTGGTGACGCAGCCGCTGATGATGTGCAGCTCGCTGCCCTCCTCGGCGATGATGATGTTGTGGACGTTCTGCTGGAGCTTGTCCTGGTCCATGTAGAGGCAGGCCTGGATGGGGAAGATGGTCTTGCTGCCGGGCAGGGCGCGGATGACGTAACCGTCGTGCAGGTCCAACTCCACCGAGGCGGTGTATTTATCGGCGTCCACCGCCACCGCCTTCCAATAATAATCCCAGATCCAGGGGTGGTGCTCCAGGGCCTGACGGATGGGCAGCACCTCCACCCCCTCCTGCTTGCTGGAGCAGTGCAGGACGGTGGTGTCCTTCATGATGTAGGTGCCGCCGCGCTCATGGCTTTTCACGTCCACGCCGCCCATGAGCAGGCGGTCCAGGTCGGACTGGGGCAGGGAGCAGAGGTCGGCTTCGGCCATGGGCAGTTGGGGCGGGGCGGTCCGCCGATACTGCGAAAGGTCGATGTCCTCGCCGATGGCCGCGGCTTTGGCCACCGCCGCCAGGGCCTTTTCCCTCAGTTGTTCTCTAGGGTGCATCGCACGCACTCCTCATACCCGAACTGCCCCACGCAGTGCAGAATCTCGCGGGGGTTGTTGCCGCAGGAAAGGACGCCATCATAGAGCACGTAGCCCTTATCGGCCTCCAGATAGTCCAGGATGTAGCCGGTGTGGGTGATGATCAGGCCCATCTTGGTGCGGGCCTTGCGGCTCTGGCGGATGGTCCTGGCCCCGGGCAGGGCCAGATCGCCGTCCTTTTGCAGGAGTTCGGCGATGGTGTGGCCCACCAGGGCGATGTTCTCCATGTCCACCCCGCTTTCGGGCTCGTCGAAAAGCAGGAGGTCGGGTTTCTGGGCCATGAGCTGCAACAACTCGCTGCGCTTGATCTCTCCGCCGCTGAGGCCGGCGTTGACGTCGCGGTCCAGGAACGCCGCGAAGTTGACCCGCTCGGCCATCTCCTCCAGGTCCGGCTGGTCGCCGCCGGCGCAGAGGGAGATCATCTGGCGGGTCTTGAGACCGTGGATGGTGGGCGGGCGCTGGAAGGACATGCCGATGCCCAGGCGGGCGCGCTCGTCGATGGGCGCGTGGGTGATGTCCACGCCCTTGAAGGTGATCTTGCCGCCCACCACCTTGTACTGGGGGTAGCCCATGATGGTCATGAGCAGGGAGGTCTTGCCCGAGCCGTTGGGCCCGAACAGGATGTGGGTCTCGCCCGGAGGTATCTCCAGGTCGATATGCTTCAACAGGAGCCGGTCGCCCAGCTCCACCGCCAGGTCTTCCACCACCAACATGGCTTTCCTCATTTTCGTAGGACCGGCAGGCGCCGGCGGGATAATCGCGTCTGGAACCTGGACTCAGTTTAGGAGCGGGGAGGCGGGGCGTCAAGTTGCGGGCATCTCCCCTGCCGGACCGGGGCGGGGCTGGTAACATTGGAAAAGCGCGTCGAATGCGCGCCAAGGATGCCCAGGTCTGGCACTGGAGCGCCAATCATGCGAAAAATAACAATATTGTTAGTAATTTGCCTTTGGGCGTCCGGGATCGGCCTGGCCTGGGCGGACCAATCCGAACAGCGCCGCGCCCTGGTGGTGGGCACCACCCTGGCCGAACCGTTCGTGATGAAGAATCGGGACGGGGCTTACCGGGGGCTGTCGTTGGACCTCTGGGCGATGGTGGCCCAGGATTTGGGGTTGGACTACAAGGTGGTGGAGCTGGACCTGGCCGATCTGTTGAACGCGGTCAAGGCCGGGGTAGTGGACGTGGCGGTGGGGCCGATCACGGTCACCAGCGCGCGGGAGAAGGAAATGGACTTCTCCCATCCTTACTTCCACACCGGGCTGACCCTGGCGGTGCGGGACCACCTGGCGGACGACTGGCGCGAAACCTTCCGGCACCTATTCAGCGGCCGGCCGATGCAGGTGCTCCTGGCGGTGTTGGTGGGGCTGCTGCTGATGGGCGCGCTGGTTTGGCTGGCCGAGCGCAGGGCCAACCGGGCCCAGTTCGGGGATGGCGTGCGGGGGGTCGGGCATTCCCTGTGGTGGGCGGCCCAGACGCTGTCGTCGGTGGGCTATGGCGACAAGACCCCCATCACCCTGCCGGGCAGGATGCTGGCCTTTGTCTGGATGATGGTTTCAATGGTTCTGGTGAGCCTGTTCACGGCGGTCATCACCACCGCCCTGACCGTGAACCACCTCAACCAGGTGGTGCGCAACGTCCAGGATTTGGTGGATGTGCGGGTGGGCACCGTGGCCGCCAGCAGTAGCGAGACTTTCCTGGCCAAGCACCGGATTGACTTCGCCCGCTATCCCGGACCCCAGGACGGCCTGAAAGCCTTGAGCCATGGCGACATAGACGCTTTTGTCTTCGACGCCCCGATGTTGCAATACCTCACCAAGCACGAGATGAACAACTCGGTGCGGGTGATCGGCAAGACCTTCGACCCTCAGGACTACGCCTTCGCCCTGCCCAACCAGAGCCCCTGGCGCAAGAAAATCAACGCCGCCCTGCTGCGGGCCATCCATGGCGAGCCCTGGCGGGACGCGATTTACCTGTATCTTGGCGACGACGCGGTGCCCCGGGGACCGACGGCCGAGAAGTAGCTCATCACAGCCAAGGCCGGAGCCGGACCCTGGTCTGGCCCCGGCTGTCAGCCCAAGGGAGGCGGCATGAAACCATTTCCCGCGACCCCTTCCGGCCTGAGCCGGCGGGGATTCCTCCTGGCCGCCGGCCTGGCGGCCGCCGCTC
>JAIUYB010000116.1 GCA_020216625.1 Desulfarculus sp. | reverse complement strand
TGCTGGTCGTCGCCGGCGAAGTAGCCCTGGCGCCGGGCCACCTCGGGATCGGCGCGCACGGTCAGGTCCGGGGCCAGGGCGCGCAGGATGGCCAGGCCCTCGGTCAGGGCGTTGGCCTCCACCGCCCCGCCCGGCGCGGTCAGGGCCAACACCTGGCCGGGTCGCGGCCAGCGGGGGGGCCGGGCCGGGTTCATTGGTTGCGCTGGTAGAGCAGGTAGAGGCCGCGCAGGGTCAACAGGTCGTCCACCTCCTCGATGGTGGCCGAATGGGCGGCGATGATGCCGGCCAGGCCGCCGGTGGCCACCACCTTGGACTTGATCCCGCGTTCGGCGTTGATGGCCCGCACGATGCCGTCCACCAGGCCGGAGTAGCCGAAGATGATGCCGGCGTTCATGGAGCCGATGGTGTCCTTGGCCACCACCGACTTGGGCCGGCTGAAGATCTCCACCCGGGGCAGCTTGCTGGCCCGCTGGAAAAGGGCCTCGCAGGAGATGACGATGCCCGGGGCGATGGCCCCGCCCAGGTACTTGCCGTCGGCGCTGATGCAGTCGAAGGTGGTGGCGGTGCCGAAGTCCACCACCACCAGGTCGGTGGGGAAGCGGTCGTGGGCGGCCACCGCGTTGACGATGCGGTCCGCGCCCACCTCGCGGGGGTTGTCGTAGAGGATGGGCATGCCGGTCTTGATGCCCGGTCCCACGAAAAGCGGGGTCAGGTCGAAGTAGCGGCGGCAAAACTCGGTCAGGGTGGCGTTCATGGGCGGCACCACGCTGCTGATGATCACGCCGTCGATGGAGCCCATGGGCACCGGGCTGCTGGCGAACAGGGCCTTGAGCAGCACCCCCAGTTCGTCGCGGGTGCGCTCGCGCTCGGTGCGCACCCGCCAGTCGGCGGCCAGGGTGTCGCCGGAGAAGACCCCCAGCACGGTGTTGGTGTTGCCCACGTCGATGGCCAGGAGCATGGCGGCTACTCCTTTTCGGCCGCGCCCAGCTCGCGCAGGGCGGCCTCCTTGAGGACCTGGGCCACGTCGTGCATCAGCCCCGGGTCCAGGGCCTCCACCATGATGCGCAGCACCGGCTCGGTGCCGGAATAGCGCAACAGGATGCGGCCGCTCTCGCCCAGGCGCTCTTCCTGTCCGCGCATGGCCTTCAGAAGGCCGGGGCACTCGCTGATGGGGGTGCGTTTGGCCACCCGCAGGTTGATCAGCACCTGGGGCAGCTTGCGCATGATGCGCTTGAGCTCGGACAGGGGTTTGCCGGTCATGACCATGACGTTGAGCACCTGCAGGGCCGAGAGGATGCCGTCGCCGGTGGTGTTGTGGTCCAAAAATACGATGTGCCCGCTTTGCTCGCCGCCCAGGTTGTAGCCGCCGGCGCGCATGGCCTCCACCACGTAGCGGTCGCCAACCTTGGTGCGCAGCATGCGGATGCCGCGGTCGCGCAGACACAGCTCCAGGCCCAGGTTGCTCATCACCGTGGCCACCACCGTGGCCTGCTTCAGCCCGCCGCGATCGATCAGGTAATCGGCGCAGATGGCCATGATCTCGTCGCCGTCGACGATCTCGCCCTCCTCGTCCACCATGATGATGCGGTCGCCGTCGCCGTCGAAGGCCAGGCCCATGTCGGCCTCGGTTTCGCGCACCATGGCCGCCAGGCGCTCGGGGTGCAGGGCCCCCACCCCGGCGTTGATGTTGGTTCCGTTGGGCTCCACGCCCACCAGCTTGAGATCGGCCCCCAGCTCGGAGAGCACCGCCGGGGCGACCTTGTAGGTGGCCCCATGGGCGCAGTCCACCGCGATGGTCAGGCCGTCCAGGGTGTACTCCACCGGGAAGGTGTTCTTGAGGAAGACGATGTAGCGGCCGATGGCGTCGTCGATGCGCCGGGCGCGGCCCACCGCGTCGGCGGTGGGGCGGGGGGCGTCGCCGGTGCGCTCGTGGATGCTCAGGGCGTAGTCCTCGATGGCGGCCTCCAACTCGTCGGGCAGCTTGAAGCCGTTGCGGGCGAAGATCTTGATGCCGTTGTCCTCGTAGGGATTGTGGCTGGCGCTGATGACGATGCCGGCGTCGGCCCGCATGTTGCGGGTCAGGAAGGCGATGGCCGGGGTGGGCAGCGGCCCCACCAGAAGGGTATCCACCCCCATGGAGCAAATGCCGGCCACCAGGGCGTTCTCCAGCATGTAACCGGACAGCCGGGTGTCCTTGCCGATGATGATCTTGTGCCGGCCGGCGTGGGCCTTGAGCACGCTGGCCACGCCCTGGCCGATGCCCATGGCCATCTCCACGGTCATGGGATGGACGTTGGCCACGCCGCGTACGCCATCGGTGCCGAATAGCTTGCGCTGCACTTCCATGGGGAGATCCTCGTCTTTAGGCCCGGGCGCGCCACCCGGGGTGGGTTTGGTTTATTTCTTGTCGCCCGAGGCGGGTTTTTCCGGCTTTAGCCGGACATGGGCCTCGACCTCCATCAGGTTGACCCGCACCGTCCGCCCGGGGGGCAGACGCAAGCGCACGCTCTGCTGGAAGCTGTCCCGGCGCTGGTCCAGGTTTATGGGCGCGGTCCAGATCCAGTCCAGGTCGCCCAGGTCCTCCTGGCGGCCGGAGACGACGACCTTATCGGGCTTGAAGCTGACCTCGGCCACCTGGAGCCCGTCGGCCGGTTGGCCGATCAAAACCGGCCGCACCTGCACCTCGCGGGTGACCCGCTTGGCCAGGCGGATTGTGAACCGGCTGGGGCTCAGGCGCAAGACCGTCAGGCCCGGGGGCAGCTTCAGGTCCTCGGGCAGCACCTGCACCACGTGCTCGCCCGGACCCAGGCCGGCCAGGTTGACCGGCTTGACCAGGCGCTCGTCGGCGGCGCGGCGGATCAGGGTGCGGGGGCCGTAGAGACGCACGTCCACGTCGCCCACCACGTCGTCGACCACCAGGAGGTCGGCAGGGATGTTGGTGATCTCCACCGGCACCTTGAGGCTGATCTCGCTTTTCTCCTGCCCAGCCACAAAGAGCCACATCGCCAGGGCGATGGCCAGGGCCAGGAGCTTCAGCGACCAGTTCTTGGCGAAAAGCTCACGCACCGCGACGGCTCCAGGAGAAGATTCCCCGACGCCGCTGCTTGCCCACCTCGAACAGCTCGAACAACAGGTTGCGCAGGGCCACCGCGTCCAGGTCCGGGGTCAGCTTGCCCCCCACCGCCACGCTGACCCGGCCCCGCTCCTCGCTGACGATCACGCAGACCGCGTCGGTCTCCTCGGAGAGCCCCAGGCCGGCGCGGTGGCGGGTGCCCAGGTGGCGGGCCAGGGCGGGGTTGGCCGACAGGGGCAGCAGGCAGCGGGCGGCCACGATGCGCTCGCCGCTGATCACCGCCGCCCCGTCGTGCAGGGGACCGCTGGTCTGAAAGAGCTGGATGAGCAGTTCGCGGGTGACCTTGGCGTCCAGATGGACCCCGCTTTCGATGTAGTCGGCCAAGCCGATGTGGCGCTCCAGCACCATCAGACCGCCGGTCATGCGCGAGGCCAGGGCCACCGCGGTGCGCACCACCTCCTCCAGGGTGGAGCTGGCCTCGGTCTCGGCGCTGGCGAAGGGGCCCTTGCCCAGACGGGCCAGGGCGCGGCGGATGTCGGCCTGGAACAGGATGATGATGACCAGGATCAGGCTGGAGAGGAAGGACTGGATGACCCAGTTGATGGTCTGGAGCCCCAGGCGCTGGCTGACCACCAGGGCCACGAAGACCACCCCCAGGCCCAGGAGCATGTGCATGGCCCGGGTGCCCTTGACCAGCAGGATGCCCTGGTAGACCACGAAGGTCACCAGGAAGATGTCCAGCAGGTCGCGCCAGGTGATCTGGCCTATCAGGGCCAGGACCTCGCTCATGAGGCCTCCCGGGCCGCCAGCACCGCGTCGGTGACCAACAGGGCCTCGCGCAAAGGCGCCACGTCGTGCACCCGCAGGATCCGGGCCCCCAGGGCCGCGCCCAGGACATGCACCCCCACCGAGCCCCAGAGCCGCTCGGCCGGGGTGGCGCGGCCGGTGAGCTGGCCGATGAAGGCCTTGCGGCTGGCCCCCAACAGCACCGGATAGCCCAGGCGGGCCAGGACCGGCAGGTTGCGGATCAGCTCCAGGTTGTGGCCCAGCGTCTTGCCAAAGCCGATGCCCGGGTCCAGCGCGATGGCCTCGCGCTCCACCCCGGCGGCCAGGGCCGCCGCCGCCCGCTCGGCCAGGAAGTCGCGCACCTCGGCCACCACGTCGGCGTAGCGCGGGTCCTGCTGCATGGTGCGGGGGGTGCCCAGCATGTGCATCAGCACCAGGCCGGCCCGGGTGCGGGCCGCCAGGGCGGCCATCTCGGGATCGCCCCTGAGGGCGGTGATGTCGTTGATGATCTCGGCCCCGGCCTGGATGGCGGCCGCGGCCACCTCGGCCTTGTTGGTGTCGATGCTGATGACGGCGTCGCAGCGGGCCTTGAGCTCGCGGATCACCGGCAGCACCCGGTCCAGCTCCACCGCCGCCGGGGTGGGCTCGCTGCCCGGCCGGGTGGTTTCGCCCCCGATGTCCAGGATGCGCGCGCCTTCGGCCGCCAGCTTAAGCCCCTGCTCCACCGCCGCCCGGCCATCCAGGAACCGGCCGCCGTCGCTGAAGGAGTCGGGCGTGACGTTGACCACGCCCATGATCACGGACCCCTGGTCCAGGGGCAGTTCGCGCCGGGGCAGGCGGAGGCGGCGGGGGGCCTCAGTCACGGGGCTCCTCGGGCTCCCTGGCCGGGGGATCGGACGGGCCTTCGCTGGCCGGCGGGGCGGCCGGCGGGGCCTTGTAGAGCTTTTCCTCCTGGTCATAGCGCCGGGGGAGCTGAATCTCGCTCTTGGCCCGGTGGGGTCGGGGCCGTCCGGCCACGATGGCGTCCACCGCCTCGGCGTCCAGGGTCTCCTCCACCAACAGGGCCTCGGCCAGGGCGTGCAGCTTGTCGATGTTCTCCTTCAGCAGGTCCAGGGCCTTTTGGTGGGCCTCGGTCACCAGGCGGCGGACCTCGTCGTCGATGGCCTGGGCGGTCTGCTCGGAAAAATCGCGGTTGGTGGCGATCTCTCGGCCCAGGAAGATCTGCTCCTCCTTCTTGCCAAAGGTCAGCGGACCCATGACCTCGCTCATGCCCCACTCGCAGACCATCTTGCGGGCCAGGCTGGTGGCGCGTTCGATGTCGTTGCCCGCGCCGGTGGTGACGATGCCCAGAGCCAGCTCCTCGGCCGCCCGCCCGCCCAGCAGGATGGCCAGGTTGCCGACCAGGTAGGTGCGGGGGTAGGTGTGGCGGTCGTCGGTGGGCAGCTGCTGGGTCAGCCCCAGGGCGCGGCCGCGGGGGATGATCGTCACCTTGTGCACGGGGTCGGTGCCCGGCACCAGCTTGGCGATGAGCGCGTGGCCGGCCTCGTGGTAGGCGGTGGTCTTCTTCTCCTCGTCGCTCAAAATCAGGCTGCGGCGCTCGGTGCCCATCAGCACCTTGTCCTTGGCCTTCTCGAAGTCCTCCATCTCCAGGCGGTCCTTGTTGGTCCGCGCGGCCAACAGCGCCGCCTCGTTGACCATGTTCTCCAGGTCCGCGCCGGAGAAGCCGGGGGTGCCCCGGGCGATGACGGCCAGGTTCACGTCCGGCCCCACCGGGGTGCGCCGGGTGTGGACCAGCAGGATCTGCTCGCGGCCCTTGACGTCGGGCACCGGCACCACCACCTGGCGGTCGAAGCGTCCGGGGCGCAACAGGGCGGGGTCCAGCACGTCGGGACGGTTGGTGGCCGAGATCAGGATCACGCCCTCGTTGGACTCGAAGCCGTCCATCTCCACCAGGAGCTGGTTCAGGGTCTGCTCGCGCTCGTCGTGTCCGCCGCCCAGGCCGGCCCCGCGGTGGCGGCCCACGGCGTCGATCTCGTCGATGAAGATGATGCAGGGGGCGTGCTTCTTGCCTTGCATGAACAGGTCGCGCACCCGGCTGGCGCCCACGCCCACGAACATCTCCACGAAGTCCGAGCCGCTGATGGAGAAGAAGGGCACCCCGGCCTCGCCGGCGATGGCCCGGGCCAGGAGCGTCTTGCCGGTGCCGGGCGAGCCCACCAGAAGCACGCCCTTGGGGATGCGGCCGCCCAGACGGGTGAACTTCTTGGGATCGCGCAGGAACTCGACGATCTCCGCCAGCTCCTCCTTGGCCTCCTCCACCCCGGCCACGTCCTCGAAGGTGATGCGCTTGCCGCCGGGCTCGGTCATCAGGCGGGCGCGGCTCTTGCCGAAGCTCATGGCCTTGCCGCCGCCCATCTGCATCTGGCGCATGAAAAAGACCCAGACGCCGATCAACAAGAGCATCGGGAACCAGGAGACCAAGAGGCTCATGTACCAGGGCGAGTCTTCGGCCGCCTTGGCGGTGATCTTCACGTTCTTGGCGCGCAGGGTGCGCACCAGGTCGGGGTCGTCGGGCGCGTAGGACCGGAAGGACTGGTTGTCGCTGGTGCGCCCCTGGAGGTCATGTCCCTGGATCACCACGCTCATCACCTGCCCGCGCTCCAGGGCGGACATGAACTCGCTGTAGGGCCAGACTTCGGCCGAGGGGCCGGGTTTGTTCATGAATTGGACGACCAAGACCATCAGCAGGCTGATGACCAGCCAGAGGGCCAGGTTTTTATATAGCGGGTTCAAATATCGTCTCCAGGCTTAGCGGTTTTCGCCCCAAACCGGCGGGGTCCGGCCGGGATAAAGAGGGTTAATCTCAAAAAAATTAGTATATGGGGGGGGCGTGCCGGTGTCAACGAGCACCAGGCGCAACCAGGGCCCGTCTTGCCCGGAATTCCGCGCCCTTTGGTGCAGGCACCAGGGGCCGGCCCACCAGGGCCCCTCCTGGTCCTCCACCATCACCGTGCGCCGGCGTTGCCAGGGCGGGGCCTTGCGGTCGATCAAGATGCGCGACAGGCGCTTACGTCCCGGCGCGCCCAGGGGCTGGAAGCGCTCGCCCCGCTGGGGGGAGCGGACCACCAGGGGCCAGCGCACCGCCCGGGCCGGCAGCCAGGCCTCCGGTCCCC
>JAIUYB010000115.1 GCA_020216625.1 Desulfarculus sp. | reverse complement strand
AGGGGGTTAAGGTCGGCGCGGGCCGCGAAGCCGAAACGGTCCAGGTCCACCTCCAGGCGGTGGGCCAGCTCCATCCCGGCCGGGTTGGGCGACAAGCCCACCGAGAGCACCAGCAGGTCGAAGATCTCGCGCTGGGGCTGGTCCTGTTCGTCGAAATACTCCAGGATGATGTCGCCGCTGGCCGGGTCGTCCAGCACCCGGGAAATCAGGGAGCGCACGTAACGCACCCCGTGGTCGCCCTTGGCCCGTTCGTAGTAGCGGTCGAAACCCTTGCCCTGGGCGCGCACGTCCATGTAGAAAATCGTGGTGTCCAGGCCGGGCACGTGCTCGCCGGCGATGATGGCCTGCTTGGTGGCGTACATGCAGCAGACGTAGGAGCAGTAGTCGCGGTTGAGCGAGGCGTCGCGGCTGCCCACGCACTGGATCCAAGCCACCCGCTTGGGTTCGCGGTGATCGCCCGGACGCTGGACGTGGCCGCCGAAAGGACCGCTGGCGCTCAGAATGCGCTCGAACTCCAGGCTGGTGATGACGTTGGGGTAGCGGCCGTAGCCGTATTCGGCCCGCAGACGGGCGTCGAAGGGCACGAAGCCCGGCGCCATGATCAGCGCCCCGACCTTGAGCCTCTCCTCCCGAGGCTCCAGGTCGTGGTTGATGGCCCCAGCCTGGCAGACCTCCAGGCACTGGTAGCACTCCGAGCAGATGCCGCAGGCCAGGCAGCGTCCGGCTTCGGCCCGCACCTGGTCCTCGCTCAGGCCGGAAACCACCTCGCGAAAATCGCCCTTGCGCCCCTGGGCGTCGGCCAGGGGCGGACGCTGGCGCGGTTGCTTGGCGACGCCCTCGGTCTCGCCCCGGGCCAGGACGCGCTCGCGGTCCCGCCCGGCCAAGAGGTCCTCGCCCTTGAGGAAGCGGTCGATGCTCAAGGCGGCGGCCTTGCCCTGGCCGATGGCCCGGACCACGGTGTCCGGCCCGCTGACCAGGTCGCCGGCGGCGAAGAGCCAGGGGATGGCGGTCTGCTGGCTGATTGGATGGGCGGCCAGGGTCTGGGCCCGTCCCAGGCTCAAGCCGGCCAGCTTGTCCAGGAAGCCAGGATCGGTGCGTTGGCCGATGGCGGAGATGACCGCGTCCAAGGCCATGCGTCGTTCGCTGCCCGGCCGGGGCTGGGGCCGACGGCGGCCGCTTTGGTCCGGCTCGCCCAGCTCCATGGCCACCACCTCCACCTCGGTCAGCACGCCATCGCGGCCCAGGAAGCGGGTGGGCGCGGTCAGGTACTCGATGCGCACGCCCTCCTCCAGGGCCTCCTCGATCTCCTCCGCGTAGGCCGGCATCTCCGCCCGGGTGCGGCGGTAGAGGATCGTCACCTCGCGGCTGCCCAGGCGCAAGGCCGTGCGGGCGGCGTCGATGGCCACGTTACCGCCGCCGATGACCGCCACCCTATCGCCCGGACATTGCCCCCGGCCCAAGGCGGCCTCGCGCAAAAACTCCACCCCGGAATAGACCCCCGCCAAGTCCTCGCCCTCCAGGGCCAAGGGCGTGCCCAAATGCGCCCCCACCGCCACCAGCACCGCCGCGAAGCCTTGGGACCGCAGGTTTTCCAGGGACAACTCCGAACCGATGGGGCGATTAAGCTCGATCTTCACCCCCAGGCGCTTGATGTAGTCGATCTCGTAGTCCAACACCCGGCGGGGCAGGCGGTAGGCCGGGATGCCCACCCGCAGCATGCCGCCGGCCTGGGGCAGGGCCTCGAAGATGGTGACCTGTATCCCCGCCTGGGCCAGATAGAAGGCGGCGGTGAGCCCGGCGGGGCCGGAGCCCACGATGGCCACCCGCTCCGGTCGCCGCGGCGCGACCACCGGTAGGTCCATCTCGCCCTGGTCCACCTCCCAGTCGGCCACGAAGCGCTTGAGCTCGCGGATGGCGATGGGTTGGTCCACGTCACCCCGGACACAGGCGATCTCGCAGGGATGGGTGCAAACCCGGCCGCAGACCGCCGGCAGGGGGTTGTCCTTGCGGATCAGGGCCAGGGCCTCGCGATAGCGGCCCTGGGCGATGAGCGCCACGTAGCCCTGCACGCTGATGCCGGCCGGACAGGCGTCCTTGCAGGGGCTGACCCCGCGCTTGTCCACCGCGAAGGCCCCGGGCACCGCCTGGGGGAAATGGCGGAAGATGGCCTTGCGGCGGTTGAGTCCTTGGTTGAAGTTGGCCGGCACCTCCACCGGGCAGACCTTGGCGCATTCGCCGCAGCCGGAGCACTTGTCCACGTCTATGAAGCGAGGCTCCTTGCGCAGCCTTAGGGTGAAGTCGCCGGGCTCCCCCTCCAGATCCAGGATCTCGGTCCGGCTCAGAATCTCGATGTTGGGATTGGCCGCCACCTCGATCAGCTTGGGCGAGATCATGCAAGTGGAGCAATCGTTGGTGGGGAAGGTCTTGTCCAGCCGGGCCATGATGCCGCCGATGGAGACGTCGCGCTCCACCAGGTAGACCTTGTAGCCCGCCCCGGCCAGGTCCAGTGCGGCCTGCATCCCGGCGATGCCCGCCCCGGCCACGCAGACCGCGCCGACGACCTTCCGTCCCTGGGGTTGATTGATCTGGCTCATGCCCGCTTCCCCTTTCAAACCGCCAGCCCGGCCGCGGCCAACAAGGCCCGGGGGCTGGTGAGATGGCGGTCCAGCCAGCGCCCGGCCTGGGTGTGGCCCAGGGCCAGGCCCAGCAGCTCGGTGAAGTAGAAGACCGGCAGGTAGACCTCGCGGCCCAAGCCTTGGGCGATCTCGGCCTGGTAGAGGTCCAGGTTGGCCTGGCACATCTGGCAGCCGGTGACCACGCAGTTGGCCCCGCGCTCCAGGGCGCGCAGGTAGAGGTTGCCCACCAGATGGGCCACCAGGTCCGGCCGCGAGACCGAATGGCTGGCCCCGCAGCAGTCGGTCTTGTGGGGCCAGTCGCTGACCTCGGCCCCCAGGATCGCCAACAGGCGGTCGATGCCGGTGGGGTTCTCGGACTGGGGATGGCCGGTCACCGCCGGGGGGCGCTGACCCTGACAGCCGTAGTAGACCACCGGCCTTAGCCCGGTCAGTGGCCGTTGGACCATCCTCTCGACCTTGGCCAGGATGGCCGGGCTGGTCAGGAACTGATTGAGCTCCACCACCTGGGCCGCGCGCCAGTCGCCCAAGGCCGCCACCTCCGGCGTCAGCCAGGAGTCGTCCTGGGCCAGCTCGTGCTGGGCGCTTTTCAGGCGATTGAAGCACAGGGCGCAGGGCACCACCACCGGCTGGGGTCCGGCCGCGGCCAGGGCCAGGTTGCGCGCGCCCAGGTTCAGGGCGGCGCGGTGGTCCAGGCTGTGTCCGGCGCTGGCCCCGCAGCAGTTCCAGTCCGGCACCTCCACCAGCTCCACGTCCAACAGACCCGCCACCGCCTCCAGGGATTCGGCGTAATCACGGGCGGTGGCCTCCAAGGAACAGCCAGGGTAGTAGCCGACCTTGCTCATGAGCGGGCCTCCTTGGGGCTGAAGACCCCCTTGAGCCAGCGCCTCCGCCGCACCCGCGAGGGCACCAGCTTGATCCGTCCCCGGCGCAGCATCTCCCAACCCAGGCGGGCGTTCTTCATGGCCTCCGGCCCCAGGGCCCCGCCGCTCTTGAGCAGGTAACGGGCCAACAGGCTGCCCTCGAAGACCCGACCCCGCTTGGCCACCTCCTCCAGGAAAAGGCGGTGGAACAAGAGCGTTCGGGTCTCGCCCACCTCCGCGCCGGCGCGGAAGAGCCGCTCCTTGAGCCAGTCCATGAAGCCCGGCAGGTCCACCTGGTTGGGACAGCGGGTCAGGCAGGTCTGGCAACTGGCGCAGACCCAGGGGGTGCGGGCGGACAAGAGGGCCTCCACCTGTCCCAACTGGGCCAGGCGCACCACCTGATAGGGCAGCAAATCCATGGCGAAGGTCAGGGGGCAACCGTTCGTGCACTTCTTGCAGCCGAAACAGGCGGCCAGGTTGAACTCCCGACCGGCCAGGCCGGCGCGCAGGAACTCGCCGCTGGGCCGCAGGGCCGACGCGCTGACGGTTTCCGGGGCCATGCTCACCTCGCAATCACCGCTATTGCAGGATCCGGCGCACCTCGCCCATCAGCTCCTCTGGCTCGGGCGGCTTCTCGATGTAGCCATCGGGTTCGGGCACCGTCTGGTTCTTGAACTTGTCCAGGACCTTTTGGGAGTGCAGGAAGGTCTTGCGGGCCAGACCCGAGATGATCAGCACCGGGATGTCCTTAAGCTCGGGATCGGTCTTGAGGTCGCGGTACATCTTGATGCCGCTCTCCTTGGGCATCATCACGTCCAGGGTGATCAGGGCCGGCCGCTTCTCGCGGACCTTCTGCATGCCCTGCTCGCCGTTTTCAGCCACCGTCACCCGATAGCCGTTGCTTTCCAGCAGGGTGGAGATGAAGGTGCGCAGGTCCATCTCATCGTCCACCACCAGGATCCTTTGGGACATGGCCGTGCTCCTTTCCAGTCCAGCCCGGCGGGCGCTAGAGGGTGTAGGTCCGTTCGGGGTTCTTGATCGCCATCACGTGGCAGGGCGCGCGCCGGGAAACCTGTTCCACGGTGCTGCCGTAGTGGGTGGCCTCCTGGGCCGAGGCTCCGGCCGCGCCCAATACGATCAGGTCCACCTGGTTTTCCCGGGCATAGCGCAGGATCTCCACGAAGGCGGTGCCGGGCTTGACGATCCAGGTCACGTCCTTGATCGCCCCCAGGCGGTCTCGGTAACGGCTCTTGAGTTCCTCCAGGGCCTGGGCGATGACCGTGTCCGAGGCAAAAGTGACCTCCCCGGGCGGGGCCTGCTCCGAGGTCTCGGTGGGGCTGTAGCGCAGGCTGGAGCGCAGCACGTGCAGGACGTGCAGCTTGGCGCCGTAGCGTTCGGCCAGGTCCAGGGCGTGGTAGAACGCTATCTCGGCATCCTCCGAATAATCCGTGCAATAAAGGACGTTTCGGTATCCGACCATGACTTCCGCATTCTCCTTTCCCGGGCCCGGTGGCGGCCCCAGGGCTCAGGCGTTGGCACACCCCGCCGCCTCTCGCCGATCCGAGTCCTCACCCTTCAGGGGCAGGATGATCCGGAAGGTGGCCCCCAGGCCGGGACGGGTCTGGTACTCCACCCGGCCCCCGTGCTCCCGGGCCACCTTCTGGCAGACCATCAGCCCCAGCCCGGTGCCGGCCGCGCCCTTGCTGCTGTAGAAGCCCTGGAAGATTCGCTCCTGGGCCTCGTCATCCAGTCCCGGACCGTTATCCTCCACCCACAGGCAGGCCTCGTCTCCCTGCACCCCCACCCCCATCCGCACCCTCCCCTTGCTCACGGTGCCGGCGGCGTCGATGGCGTTGCCCACCAGATTCATCAGGGCGTCCAAGATGGCGCGGTCCTCCACCTGGGCCATGATGGGCGGGGTGTCTTCGGCCAGGCCGCAGGTCAGTTCCACGTCCCGCCGCTGGGCCTCGGCCGCCAGGCAGCAGGCCGCCTCGCGACACAGGGCGGCCAGATCGGTGGGGGCCGTCTCCGGCTCGCGGGGCTTGGCCAGGGTCAACAGATCCTTGACCAGCTCCGCCACCCGGCGCAGGTTGCGCTCCACCATGTCCAGGCCCTGGCTGGAGAGCTCGCGGTCCAGCCGCTCCAGCCCTTGGCGCACCATGTAGGTCCCGCCGCGCAGGCCGGTGAGCATGTTCTTGAGGGCGTGGACCAGGGAGCTGACGGTCTGGCCCACCGCGGCCAGGCGCTCGCTCTGCACCACCTTGGCCGTGGCCTCGGCCACCCGGGTCTCCAGCTCCTCGGTATAGGCCTTGAGCTGGGCCTTGAGGCGCAGGCGCTCCCGGGCCCGGTTCAGGGCCACGGCCAGCTCCTCGCCGTTGATGGGCTTGGTGATGAAGTCGCTGGCGTCCAGTTGCAGGGACTTGATGGCCAGGTCCATGTCTCCGTGGCCGGTGATGACGATGACCTCGGTGGTGGGGCTCTGCTGCTTGATGCGCCGCAGGACCTCGATGCCGTCCAGACCAGGCATCTTCAGGTCGGTGATGACGATGTCCTGCTTGAGCCGGCCAAACAGCGCCAGGCCGCCGGCCCCGTCCTCGGCGGTGACCACGTCGTAGCCATCGGCCCCCAGGTCCAGGGCCAGCATCCGCCGGATGCCCGGCTCGTCGTCGATGAGCAAGAGGCGGTTGTAATCCATGTCCGGAGTCATGCCTCCTCCTCCCCCGCCTGCTCGAAGCTGACCACGAAGGTGGTGCCCCGACCGGGCTCGCTGTCCACCGTGATCCGTCCGCCATAGTCGCGCACGATGCCATAGGAGATCGAAAGGCCCAGGCCGGTGCCACGGCCGACCTCCTTGGTGGTGAAGAACGGCTCGAAAATCCGCGATTTGATCTCGTCGGGGATGCCGAATCCGTTGTCGGAGACGCTGACCGAGACCCTGCCGTTGTCGCACCAGGTGCGCACCTGGATGGCCCCGTCCAGGCCGGTCTCCTTGTCGCGGCGGTCCTCGATGGCGTCGCGGGCGTTGAGCACCAGGTTGATAAACACCTGCTCCAGGCGGTTGGGCTCGCCCCAGATCGGGGGCAGATCCTCGGCCAGGTCCAGGCGCACCTCGATGTCGTGCAGGTGAAGCTGCTGGCCCAGGAGATGGAAGACCCGCCGCACCGGGGAGTTGATGTCCAGGCGCTCGCGCTCCACCCGGGACTTGCGGCCAAACTCGCGCAGGTGGTTGATGATCCGTTCGGCCCGGCTGACCTGGGAGATCAGCTCGCGGGCCACGTCCTTGAGCACCGCCAACTCCGGCGAAATGCCCCGCTCGGCCTGCTTGGCCAGAAAATGACCGGCGGTGCCGATGACGGTCAGCGGCTGGTTGATCTCGTGGGCCACGCCGGTGCTCATCTCGCCCAGGGTGGCCATCTTGGCCGCCTGCACCAGTTGCTCCTCGGTCTTGAGCATCTGAGTGATGTCGGCGGTGGTGGCGATGCAGGCCCGGCGGCCCAGGTGCTCGCCATAGCTGGCCCGGATGTTGACGAAGTAGTTGGTGCCGTCGCGCCGGGTTTGAC
>JAIUYB010000114.1 GCA_020216625.1 Desulfarculus sp. | reverse complement strand
AGGTGGGCCGCTTGTTGGCCGCCCCGGACGTGACCACCGACCTGGGGCTCCGGGACCGGGCCATCCTGGAGCTGATGTATGCCGCGGGGTTGCGGGTCTCCGAGGTGATCGGGCTGGAGGTGGGCGAGGTGCAATTCCAGGTGGGTTGTCTGGTGGTGCGGGGCAAGGGCTCCAAGGAGCGCCTGGTGCCGGTGCACCAGACCGCCTTGGAATGGCTGAGCCGCTGGCTGGAGGGGCCCCGGGGGCGTCTGCTCAAGGGCCGGGCCCGGGAGGAGGTCTTCGTCAACCGCGACGGCGGGCGCCTGAGCCGGATGGGGCTGTGGAAGCTGATCCAGCGCCATGCCCGCAAGGCGGGGTTGCCGGCGGAGATGACCCCCCACACCCTGCGCCACACCTTCGCCACCCATTTGCTCCTGGGCGGGGCCGACCTGCGCAGCGTGCAACTGATGCTGGGCCACGCCGACGTCTCCACCACCCAGGTCTACACCCATGTGGACCACCGCCGGTTGAGCGAGGTCCACCGGCGTTTCCACCCCCGGGGCTGAAAGGCGATCAACCGCGTGACTCAGGCCGATAGCCAATCCCCGATCCGCGACGTGGAGGTGATCACCACCCACGTCAACGCCGATTTCGACGCCCTGGCCAGCATGCTGGCCGCGGCCAAGCTCTATCCCCAGGCGCTGCTGGTGCTGCCTGGAGCCCAGGAGCGCAACCTGCGCAACTTCTTCGTGGACTCGGTCTGCTACTTCTACAACTTCGTCAAGGTGCGCAACGTGCCCTTCGAGCGCGTCAAGCGCCTGATCCTGGTGGACACCCGCCAGAAGGACCGCATCGGCCCCCTGGGCGAGCTGGTGGACGACCCGGAGGTGGAGATCCATGCCTACGACCACCACCCGGACAGTGACAACGACGTCAAGGCCCAGCGCCAGGTGGTCAAGCCCCTGGGCTCCACCGTCACCGTGCTCAGCCAGCTTCTGCGCGAGCGGGAGGTGGAACTGACCGAGGACGAGGCCACGGTGCTGGCCCTGGGCATCTACGAGGACACCGGCAGTTTCACCTTCCCTTCCACCACGGTGGAGGACTTCGCCGCCGCCGGCTGGCTGCTCTCCCTGGGGGCCAACCTCAACCTGATCTCCTCGCTGATCACCCGCGAGCTGACCGCCGAGGAGGTTGGCCTCTTGAACGACCTGATCCGCTCGGCCCAGAAGTACATCGTCAACGGGGTGGAGGTGGTGGTCAGCGAGGTCAGCCGCGAGCGCTACGTGCCCGAGATCGCGGTCCTGGTCCACAAGTTCATGGACATGGACAACCTGGACGCCATCCTGGCCCTGGCCCGGATGGAGGACCGGGTCTATCTGGTGGCCCGTTCACGCCTGCCCCAGGTGGACGTGGGGGTGATCGCCAAGGCCCTGGGCGGCGGTGGCCATCCCACCGCGGCCAGCGCCACCCTGCGCGATCAGACCCTGGTGGAGGCCCGCGCCCGGCTGATGAGCACCTTGCAGGCGGTGGTCAACCCCAGACGCAGCGCCCGCGACCTGATGACCAGCCCGGTGATAAGCGTGGAGCCGACCACCACCATCGACCAGGCCCACGAAACCCTGACCCGCTACAACATCAACGTGCTGCCGGTGGTCAGCGAGGGGGCGGTGTTGGGCATCATCAGCCGCCAGACCGTGGAAAAGGCCATCTTCCACCACCTGAGCGGCCTACCGGTCAGCGAATACATGGACCAGAGGGTGCGCCCCATCCTGGCCGACGCCCCCCTGACCGAGGTGGAGCAGGCGGTGGTGGAACGCCGCCAGCGCCTGGTGCCGGTGCTGGAGGACGGCCGCCTGGTGGGGGTCATCACCCGCACCGACCTCTTGAACACCCTGATGGAGCACCCCCTGATCGCCGAGAGCGGGCCAGAGGCCCCGGGGGCCGGCGGCGCGCGCCAAAAGAACGTGGTCAGCCTGATGCGCGAACGCCTGCCCCGGCGGGTGGTGAACATCCTGGAGGAGCTGGGCCGACTGGCCGACGAGCTGTCCTACAGCGCCTACCTGGTGGGCGGCAGCGTGCGCGACCTGTTCCTGCGCCGTGAAAACCTCGACCTGGACATCGTGGTGGAGGGCGACGGAATACTCTTCGCCAAGGCCTTCGCCCAGTCCCGCCAGGACGCGCGGGTCCGGGTCCACAAGAAATTCAACACCGCCAAGATCATCTTCGATGACGGCCTGGTCATCGACGTGGCCACCGCCCGCCTGGAGTATTACCAATCCCCGGCGGCGCTGCCGGTGGTGGAGATGAGCTCCATAAAGCTGGATCTCTACCGCCGCGACTTCACCATCAACACCCTGGCGGTCAAGCTCAACGCCCAGAGCTTCGGCATCCTGATCGACTTTTTCGACGCCAGCCGCGATTTGAAGGAAAAGGCGGTGCGCGCCCTGCACAACCTGTCCTTCGTGGAGGACCCCACCCGGGTCTTCCGGGCGGTGCGTTTCGAGCAGCGCTTCGGCTTCCGCATCGGCAAGCTCACCGAGAGCCTGATCAAGAACGCCATCAAGATCGACGTGTTCCAGCGCCTGAGCGGCAAGCGCCTGATGAGCGAACTGACCCAGTTGCTGGAGGAGGAACGCGCCCTTGATTGTCTCAAGCGCCTCAAGGATCTGAAGCTCCTGTACACCCTGAGCCCCCAATTGCGTCTGGAGCCCAAGGACCTGGCCCTATTGGAGGCCATGGAGGAGGCCCTGGCCTGGCACCGGCTCTCCTTCCTGGACCGGCCGGTGCGGGTCTGGCTGGTGCGCCTGTTGGCCCTGTGCGATTCCCTGGACAACGACGAGATGGCCGCGGTCTGCGCCAGGCTCTCCCTGCCAGCGCGGTTGACGGAAGAAATCCTGACCATGCGCCAGCAGGCGGTGGACGCCCTGAACCGCTTCCAGCGCGGCCCCACCCCGGCCTCGGCCATCTACGCCCTGTTGATGCCCCTGAAGCCGGAGTACATGCTTTTGATCATGGCCAAGGCCGGGCTGGAGCAGGCCAAGAAGGCGGTCAGCAAATACCTGACCAGCCTGCGCCAGGTGCGCACCGAGTTGACCGGCCAAGATTTGAAGGCCATGGGCCTGACCCCCGGCCCGATCTTCCGCACGATTTTGGACCGCCTCTTGGCCGCCCGCCTGGACGGCGAGGTGGCCGACCGCGAAGGCGAGGAGCGCCTGGTGCGCCAGGAGTTCAGCCACCTGCTGGAGAAAAAATAGTGCTCGATTTCCTGTTCACCACCGCCATCAAGCTGGCGCTGCTGGCCCCGCCGATCCTCATGGCGCTCACCGTGCACGAGGCGGCCCACGCCTGGGTGGCCAGCCGCTGCGGGGACCAGACCGCCCGCCTGGCCGGCCGCGTCTCCCTGAACCCCCTGCGCCACCTGGACCCGGCCGGGACCCTGGTCTTTTTCATCACCGCCTGGTTCGGCTCGGGCATCGGCTGGGCCAAGCCGGTGCCGGTGGACTGGCGCAACCTGGGGCGCCATCGCCGCGACCTGGCCCTGATCTCGGCCAGCGGCCCGGTGGTGAACCTGGCGGCGGCCGTCCTGTTGGCCCTGGTGCTGAACCTCATGATCCAACTGGGGGCCTTTGCCGGGGCCGGCCTGTTGATGTATTACCTGGGCCAGCTCCTGGTCTTCGGGGTGCAGGTGAACACCATCCTGGCCTTCTTCAACCTGCTGCCCCTGCCGCCCCTGGACGGTTCGGGCATCGTCACCGGCCTGTTGCCGCCCCGGGCCGCGGCCAGCTATCACGCCTTCGCTCGCTATGGCTTCGCCATCCTGCTGGCCCTGATCTTTCTGCCCCAGGTGATCCATGGCTTTCCGGATGTGATCCATTGGCTGGTGCTAACCCCGGCCCGGGCCCTGATGGCCTGGCTGTTGCCGATGCTATAGGCGGGCGAAGATGGACGTCCCGGTCAAGCTGGAAATCTTCGAAGGCCCCCTGGATCTGCTCTTGCACCTGATCCGAAAGAACGAGGTGGACATCTACGACATCCCCATCGCGCTCATCACCCGGCAATACCTGGACTACCTGGACCTGATGCGCGAGTTCAACATCAGCCTGGCCGGCGAGTTCCTGGTCATGGCCGCCACCCTGACCCACATCAAGAGCCGCACCCTGCTTCCCAGCCACGGAGCCGGGGCCGGGCTGGACAGCGAGGACGACGATCCCCGCTCGCCCCTGGTGGCCCAGTTGATGGAGCACCAGAAACTCCGGCAGGCGGCGGAGGCATTGAACGCCCGGCCTTGGCTGGACCGCGACGTCTTCGCCCGGGGGGCCGGCCGCCAGGAGGTGCTCCAGGCCGTGGCCAGCCAGCCGGAGATGATCCAGGCCGGGGTCTTCGAGCTGATCGAGGCCTTCGGCCGCCTGTTGCGGACCCGGCGCGACGACGTCTCCAGCTTCAACCTGCCGGCGGCCCAGATCTCGCTGGACCAGCGCATCGGCCAATTGCTGGAGCTGCTGCGCGCGCGGCAGACCCTGACCTTCGCGGAGTGCTTCATCGCCGACCGCAGCCGGGCCGATCTGGTGGTAAGCTTCCTGGCCATTCTGGAGCTGGCCCGCCTGGGACTGATCCGGCTCTACCAGGAGCGGCCCGGCGAGGCCGGCCCCGAGGGGGTGAATTGGGGGCCGTTGCGCATCTATTTCACGCCGTTGAGCGACGAGGGCGAACCCGAGGAGGCTTGAGCCGTGGCCGTGGACCTGAAGCGCATCATCGAGGGGCTGATCTTCGTCTCCGAGACGCCCCTGAACCTGGCCCAGATCTGCGCCGTGCTGGAAACCGAGGAAAAGGCGGTGGTGGCCGGGGCCCTGGCGGCCCTGGTGGAGGAGTACCAAGGCCTGGACCGGGCCTTCACCCTGGTGGAGGTGGCCGGGGGCTGGGGCTTCCGCACCAATCCCGAGCTGGCTTTCTGGATCCGCAAGCTCAAGCGCGACCAGGTGACCCGGCTGTCGCGCGCGGCCCTGGAGACCCTGGCGGTGATCGCCTATAAGCAGCCGGTGATGAAGGCCGAGATCGAGCGCATGCGCGGGGTGGAGGTCAGCGGGGTGCTGCGGATGCTGATGGAAAAGGACCTGGTCCGGGTGGCGGGGCGCAAGGACCTGCCCGGCCGGCCCCTGATCTATGGCACCACCCGACGCTTCCTGGAGGTCTTCGACCTCAAGGATCTCAAGGACCTGCCCACCCTGGAGGAGATGGAGGCCCTGGCCGAGTCCGCCGCCGCCCTGGTGGGCCCGGGGGAGACCGGGGACCTCTTCGCGCCCGGGGCGGTGAATTTCGCCGAGGACGCGGAACCCGGGCCGGAGTATGCTGAGGGAGATGAGTCCGCGCCGGAGGATTCTTACGTGGACGGGCCCAGCCTAGCCGACCAGGCTGATTCCGAGACCGAAGTGGAGTCAGAGGCGGCCGGCCAGCCCGAGGCCCGGGAGGGGGAGGAGCCATCCTCGTCCCCGGGCCTAGCCCAAGCCGAAGCCGCGCCAGGGCCGACACCAGCATCGGCCTCGAGCGATCCCTTCGGCCTGGGGCCGGAGGACGACGACCCGCCCCAGGCGGCCTGATGCGCAAGACTAGAAAGTGGTCCGGGGGAGCATTGAGACGCCGGTAAAAAGGCTCCCCGGCAGAAACGGTCAATGTCAGTCGAACGTCTGCAAAAGATCCTGGCCCAGGCCGGGGTGGCCAGCCGCCGGGCGGCCGAGGAAATGATCACCGCCGGCCGGGTGGCGGTGGATGGGGTGGTTTTGCGCGAGCTGGGCAGCAAGGCCGATCCCCTGCGCCAGAAGATAACCGTGGACGGCCAGCCGTTGCCCGGACCCGAGGCCAAGGCCTACTGGCTGGTGCACAAACCCACTGGCTACGTCAGCACGGTCAAGGATCCCCAGGGCCGGCGCCGGGTGGTGGACCTCTTGCCGCCCGAGGTGCGGGGCCGGCTGTATCCAGTCGGACGCTTGGATTATGACTCCGAAGGCCTGATCCTGCTGACCAACGACGGCGAGTTGGCCCATCGCCTGCTGCATCCGCGCTTCGGGGTGCCCAAACTCTACCGGGTTTGGGTGGCCGGGCGGCCCTCGGCCATGGCCATCCAGCAGCTGCGCGAGGGCGTGATTATCGATGGACGACGCACCGCCCCGGCCCGGGTCCACTTCAAGGGCGGCACCGAGCTGCGCAGCAAGTTGGCCTTGATCATCAACGAGGGGCGCAAGCGCGAGATCCGCCTGATGTGCGAGGCGGTGGGGCACCCGGTGCAGCGTCTGGTGCGGGTGGCCATGGGGCCGTTGCACCTGGGCGAACTCCCCTCCGGCGCGGCGCGACCGCTGCATCCGGGCGAAGTGACCGCGCTCAAGCAGGCGGCGGGTTTAATCTCCGGTTGCAAACCCAGCGGCCTTGGTGTAAAAAAATCTGCGCGCGCCACCGGCGGTCGGACGGACGCCTGCCAAAATGCGGCCGGGGACGATCGGATCGGACCGGGAGAGCGGGAAGGCCGGCAAGGGCCCAGCGGCCGGGATGGCCGACCGGGCGGCAGGGGTCGCCGAGGCCAGGACGGCCAGCCGAGGCCGGAGGGTCGGCAAGGCCGGGAAGGTCGGGTTGGCCAGGGCAGCCGAGGCGGCCGGGAAAACCGACGCGGCCAAACCTCAAAACCCTCGGGGCGCGGAGACAAGCGATCATAGGGCGGTAACTCAGCGGGAGAGTGCCATCCTCACACGGTGGAAGTCAGGGGTTCAAATCCCCTCCGCCCTACCACCAAATGATTCCAGACAGTTAAGGCCCTCGGGTGAATCCCGGGGGCCTTCTGTTTTGGGCTAAAAGCGATCGTCAACGGAGCGTCAACGGATTCGAAGCGCGCAAAACCGCGAGAAGCTCAGTTAGGGCTATGTTGGGCGTCGAATCATCCTAATCACCAGGCTTGGAGTCTGGCGCGGGTTCGTGCTAGGTTGCCGACGGGAAGACGCCCGCCGGCCCATTGTAACCCTCCCGTTCTTAGTGCCAGTCGATAGTAGAAACCTCGGGGTTTTTGACAGCGAGATACTCAGCTGGGGTCAGGTTGCCAAGG
>JAIUYB010000113.1 GCA_020216625.1 Desulfarculus sp. | reverse complement strand
TGCCCCTGGCCATCAGCACCGGGGCCGGCTCGGCCAGCCAGAACGACATCGGCACCGGCGTGATGGCCAGGGGCAGCACGCCCAGGATGAAGGCGAAGGAGGTCATCAGGATCGGGCGCAGACGCAGGCGGGCCGCCTCCAGGGTGGCCTCGATCAGACCCATGCCCTGTTCGTGCAGGCTTTTCGCGAACTCCACGATCAGGATGGCGTTCTTGGCCGACAGACCCATGGTGGTCAAAAGGCCGACCTGGAAATAGACGTCGTTGGAAAGACCGCGCAGGCTGGCGGCGGCCAGGGCGCCGATGACGCCCAGGGGCACCACCAGCATCACCGCGAAGGGCACCGACCAGCTCTCGTAGAGCGCGGCCAGGCAGAGGAAGACCACCAGCACCGATAGGGCGTAGAGGGCCGGGGCCTGGGAGCCGGAGAGCCGCTCCTGATAGGACAACCCGGTCCATTCATAGCCAATGCCGGCCGGTAATTGGGCCATGATCGCCTCCACCGCGGCCATGGCCTCGCCGGAGCTCCGGCCCGGGGCTGGCTGGCCCAGGATCTCCACCGAGGGGAAGCCGTTGTAACGCTCCAGGCGGGGCGAGCCGTAGACCCAGTTGGCGGTGGCGAAGCCCGAGAAAGGCACCATCTCGCCCTTGCTATTGCGAACGTACCACTTGTAAAGATCGGAAGGCTGCATGCGCGAGGAGGGCTGCCCCATGATGTAGACCTTTTTGACCCGGCCCTTGTCGATGAAGTCGTTGACGTAGGATCCGCCCCAGGCCGCCGAGAGCACGGAGTTGATGTCCCCCACCGCCAGGCCCAGGGCTCCGGCCTTGGCGTAGTCGATCTCCAGGTGCAATTGGGGGTTGTCGTCCATGCCGTTGGGACGCACCGCCATCAGGACCGGGTTCTGGGCGGCCAGGCCCAGGAACTGGTTGCGGGCGGCCATCAGGGCTTCGTGGCCCAAGCCGCCCAGATCCTTGATCTGCAGGTCGAAGCCATTGGCCCGGCCCATCTCCATCACCGCCGGAGGCGTGAAGGCATAGACCTGGGCATCGCGGATCTGGCTGAAGGCGCCCATGGCCCGGCCGGCCACCGCGCTCACCCGCAGGCTGGCCTGGTCGCGTTCGTCCCAGTCCTTGAGGTTGACGAAGGTGACGGCCGCGTTCTGACCCATGCCGGCGAAGCTGAAGCCGGCCACCGCCATCATGGCCCGCACCGCGTCCTTCTCGTTGTTCAGCAGGTAGTCCTCCACCTGCTTGATCACCTGCAAGGTGCGCTCCTGGGTGGCCCCCACCGGCAACTGAATCTGGGTGAACATCACGCCCTGGTCCTCGTCGGGCAAAAAGCCGGTGGGCATGCGCAGGATCAGGATCCCCACCCCGCCCACGATCAGCAGATAGATCAGCATGTAGCGCACGCCCTTGCCCAGGGTGCGTCCGGCCAGTCCCAGATAAGTCCTGGAGCCGAAGTCGAACAGGCGGTTGAACCAGCCGAAGAAGCCGCCCTTGGCTTGGTGGTGGTCGGCGCTGATGGGCTTGAGCATGGTGGCGCACAAGGCCGGGGTCAGGATCAAGGCCACCAGCACCGACAGGGTCATGGCCGAGACCACGGTGATGGAGAACTGACGATAGATGACCCCGGTGGAGCCGCCGAAGAAGGCCATGGGCACGAAAACCGCCGCCAGCACCATGGCGATGCCCACCAGGGCGCTGGTGATCTGGTCCATGGATTTGCGGGTGGCCTCTTTGGGTGACAGGCCGTCCTCGCGCATCACCCGCTCCACGTTCTCCACCACCACGATGGCGTCGTCCACCAGCAGACCGATGGCCAGGACGGTGCCGAACATGGTCAAGGTGTTGATGGAATAGCCGAACGCCTCCAACACCGCGAAGGTGCCCAAAAGGACCACCGGCACCGCGATGGTGGGGATGAGCGTGGCGCGGAAATTCTGCAGGAACAGGTACATGACCAAAAAAACCAGGATGATGGCCTCGATCAGGGTCTTGACCACCTCTTGGATCGACACCTTGATGAAGGGCGTGGTGTCAAAGGGAACCGCGTACTTCATGCCCTGGGGGAAAAACTTGGACAACTCGTCCAGCTTGGCCCTGATCCGTTGCGCGGTCTCCAAGGCGTTGGCGTCGGTGGCCAGCTTCACCGCCATGCCCGCCGCTGGCTGGCCGTTGAAGCGGGAGACGAAGTCATAGGATTCGCTGCCGAACTCAACCTTGGCCACGTCGCGCAGATGCACCGTGGAGCCGTCCTTGTTCACCCGCAGGAGAATGGCCTCGAATTGCTCCGGGGTTTGCAGGCGGCTCTGGGCCGAGATGGTGGCGTTGATCTGCTGACCCGGCAGCGAGGGCGCGCCGCCCAGTTGGCCGGCCGAGACCTGGGCGTTCTGGGCCTTGATGGCGGCGCTGATGTCGGAGGGCACCAACTTGTAGCTGTTGAGCTTGTTGGGGTCCATCCAGATGCGCATGGCGTACTGGTAGCTGAACATGGTCACGTCGCCCACGCCGTCCACCCGGTTGATGACGTCCTGGACGTGGGCGGCGACATAGTCCGACAGGTCCGAGCCGTCCATGCTGCCGTCCTCGGAGTAGAAACCCAGGACCATCAGGAAGTTACGGGTGGCCTTGGCCACCGTGACCCCCTGGTTCTGGACTTCCTGCGGCAGTAGGGACATGGCCAGTTGCAGCTTGTTCTGGACCTGAACCTGGGCGATGTCCGGGTCGGTGCCGGCATCGAAGGTCAGGGTGACGGTGGCCCGACCCGAGGAGTCGCTGGTGGAGGCGATGTAGCTCAGGTGATCGATGCCGTTCATCTTCTGCTCGATCACCTGGGTCACGGTGTCCTCGACCGTTTTGGCCGAGGCGCCGGGGTAGGTGGCGTTGATCTCCACCGAGGGGGGGGCGATGGCCGGATACATGGCCACCGGCAGGGAGTGAATGGCCAGGGCCCCGGCCAACATGATGACGATGGCGATGACCCAGGCGAAGATGGGCCTGTCTATGAAAAATCGCGCCATTGGCTTAACGCCTTTTCTGCTAGTGCTTGACCGGGCTGGCGTCGGCCGGCGCGCCCGGGGATTCCATTTCCACCGCCCGGGCCATGGCCCCAGGCTTGACCTTCTGCAGGCCCTCCACGATCACCCGCTCGCCATCGGCCAAGCCGGACAGGACCAGCCACTGGTTGCCCACCGACCGGCTCAACTCCAACCGCCGCTGCTCCACCTTGCCCTGCGCGTCCACCACCATGGCCACCGGCTCGGCCTTTTGGTTGCGCGCCACCGCCTGCTGGGGCACCAGGATGGCCTGCTCGTCGATGCCGGTCTCCAGGATGGCCCGGACGTACATCCCCGGCAGCAACTCATGCCTGGGATTGGGGAAAACCGCCCGCAGGGTGATGGTGCCGGTGCTCTGGTCCACCGTCACCTCGGAGAATTGGACCTGGCCCTCCAGGGGATAGGTGCTGCCGTCCTCCAGGATCAGGGTGGCCTTGGCCTTGGACTTGGCCAGACCCTTGACTTGGCCGCTGGCCAATTGGCGTTTCAGGCGCAGGAGGTCGGCGCTGGACTGGGTGACGTCCACATAAATGGGGTCCAGTTGGGTCCCGGTGGCCAGGCTGGTGGCCTGGTTGGCGGTCACCAGGGCCCCGGGGGTCACCGCGGAGCGGCCGATGCGACCGGAGATGGGCGCGGTGACCCGGGTGTAATCCAGGTTGATGCGGGCATTCTCCAGGGCCGCCCGGCTGGAGGCCACCTCGGCCTCGCCCTGCTTCAGGGCCGCCACCGCATCGTCGTAATCTTGTTGGCTCACGGCCTTGATCCCCACCAGATCCTTATAGCGATCCGCCTTGAGCTTGGCCGAGAACAGGTTGGCCTCGGCCTTGGCCAAGGCGGCCTTGGCACTGTCCAGCGAGGCTTGGTAGGTGGCCGGGTCGATCTGGTACAAGGCCACGCCGGCCTTGACATCCGCGCCCTCCACGAACAGGCGCTTCTGGATGATGCCGGTGACTTGGGGGCGAACCTCCGCCACCAGGAAGGCCGAGGTGCGGCCGGCCAGCTCGGCCTTGAGGGCCGCCGGCTGGGCCTTGAGCGTCACCACCCCAACCTCCGGAATGCGTGGCGCTTGGTTCACCACGGCCTGGGGCTGGCTGCGAAAGATGAACATAAGCGCTCCGGCCACCAGCACCCCGGCGACACTCACCAGCATTAGGCTACGCTTGATCCGCATGATCAAATTTCCTCGACAATGGGGAAAACCAACGCCAGCCCCTCGGGCCTGGCGTCCCGCCCCCTCCCCTGACCGCGGCGGCCGCCGGGTGGAAGCGGGTTAGTTTGAACGTTCATTCTAATTCAAGTCTGTGCTTTTGCAACTCCCGAGGCCCCCAAAATGATCATGGCGAGATTTACCTATGTTTTCGACGTGATGCCCCGTGTTATCCACCGATCGGGCCATTTGGCGTTGCCGGTTGACCAGAAAGGCTCAGCGAGCTCGGACAACGCCCACCTGGTGCGTCTTGCAGTTTTTGGGTTGTGATAACGCCATGTTGTAATGCAGGAGAGTCATTCAGGCACAATTAGTTTGATCACTCACTCAAAGCCTCTGCGGTTCCAGTCTACCGCAGTTTTTGCAGCCGACAAGCCCACCCGAACTTTTCGGGCGCCATTGGTTCGGCCGCCAGGCGAGACGCCCGCGGCGGGTGGGGGTTCTTGCTGGTGGGGCAAGGCGATGCGGGGTTGGGCGCGGCCATGGACTGGCTGGCCGGACAGGCGCAGCACCGGCGGGCCGCAGGCGGCGACGCGGAGGGAGCGAAGGTCAATCCGCCTCGGAGGTGGCCTCGGCGGACGGGCTTGGGGCAGGGGGAGCGTCCGAGACCTCCGCGTCCGGGCTGGGCTCCGCCGGAATCGCGTCCCAGGCCTCGGCGCCTTCCACGCCGCCCAGCTTTTTCTCCAGTTTTTGCTGGCGCTTCAGCTCCTGTTTCCTCTCCCGGGCGATTTCCTTTTGCCGCTTGTTGGCCTGGTATTTTGATCTCGCCACTTCAACCCTCCCTTGGGCCCCGGCGAAGAACCTTGGCGCGCAATCGAGACTGGCGGTCGGGCCCAACTTGGCCCAAAAGGTTCCATCATCGGGGGGAAATGGCCCTCCAAGGCCGCAACCGAAAAAGCTCCCGCGTTCCGACCGGCGGGAGGGCCAGCGGGACGCGGGAACGGTGCGAAGCCAAGCCCGGCCGAGGCGGATAACGCTAACCCCGCGGAACCACGCGGTGCAGCGCCATGGGGCCTCGCAACGCGGCTACCAGCGACGCTGCTCGCGTGGCTCGCGGGGCTTGGCCTCGTTGACCTTCAGCGAACGTCCATCCACCTCGGCGCCGTTCAGGGCCTGGATGGCGGCCTGGGCCGCACTGTTGTTCTCCATCTCCACGAAACCAAACCCGCGCGAACGTCCGGTCTCTCGGTCCATGACCACCTGGGCCTTGATCACCGCCCCATGCCGAGAGAAAAGCTCGCGCAGGGTGGCGTCGTCGGAATTATAAGACAGGTTGCCCACGTAGATATTGTTTCCCATGCTTTCGGACTCCAATGAAAAAGCATTGTCCCTCCCCATGAGGGGGGATTCGTGAAAGCTCAATGAGCCTAAACTTTTTTGCTGAGATGGACGCTCGTCGCGCCGGCGAATCTAGCGGAAAATTTGGACTGATTGGGCGGTCTGTTGTTTTTAACCTATCACAACCGCGTGGATTTTTAAACCCCCTTTGCGACACCCGCGCCGGACCGTGCCATCTCCCTGGCTTTGCGTTATGCTTGGGCCATGGTCCACCCCGGAAAAACCCTACGCGAAATCATGGCCGAGCTTGAGGCGCTGCGGGCCCGGGCCGACGCCTCCTTTGCCCGGGTGGCGGCCGAGCATCCCCAGGCCGTAGCCTGTCGGCCGGGTTGCGACGACTGCTGCCACGCCCTGTTCGACCTCTCCCCGGCGGAGGCCCTCTCCCTGGCCCTGGGTTTTTTGGAGCTTCCGCGTCAGGCGCGGCGGGAGGTCTTGCGCCGGGGCGAAAAGGCGGCCCAGCTTTTCGACCAGGCCATGGCCGCGGCCTTGGCCCAAACCGGCGAGGAGCGCCTGCGGGTGTTGAGCGCCGCGCGGGTGCCCTGCCCGCTCCTGGACCAAGGCCGCTGTCTGCTCTATGCGCGCCGGCCCCTGACCTGCCGGCTCTACGGCATACCGCAAAACATCGAAGGCGTCTCGCGCATCTGCCACCGCGCCCGATTCCAACCCGGCCAGACCTACCCCACCGTGGACCTGCTGCGAGTGCAGATGGAGCTGGAGCGCCTGGGCGGACTGACCGCCTATTACGTCCCCAGTCTGGCCAACGCCCGCCGCGACGTGGCCCGAGCCCTGGCCCTGGGGTCCAGCCACGCCCCGGTGCTGCGCGCCCTGAAGGTCTAGCGCCTCCACTCCGCCCGTCCCGCCTGGTTGTCAACTCGCCACCCAGGGGTATGCTTTGAGACTGCGCGCCGCCGGTCGGCCCGGACCGGCGCGGGCCACGATCGGACATCATCGCGGACATCAAGGAGTGACAAGGGCATGGACCTGACCATCACCTATTGGCTGCTATACGCCTGCACCGGCCTGGTCACCGGGGTGCTGGCCGGCCTGATGGGCGTGGGAGGCGGGCTGGTGATCGTGCCGGCCTTGACCATGATCTTCACCGCCCAGGGCTACCCCCATCATTACCTGGCCCACGCCGTGCTGGGCACCTCGCTGGCCACCATCATCTTCACCTCCATCAGCTCTTTCCGCGCCCACCACAAACGGGGCGGGGTGAATTGGCGCATCGTGCGCGACATCACCATCGGCATCCTGGTGGGCACCTTTTGCGGCACCTGGGTGGCGGCCCAGCTCTCCACCAATTTCCTGAAGATCTTCTTCGCCATTTTCCTGCTCTTGGTGGCGGCCCAGATGTTCCTGGATTTCAAGCCCAAGGCCAGCCGCGAAATGCCCGGCGTGGCGGGCACCAACCTGGCTGGCCTGTTGATCGGCCTGGTTTCGGCCCTGGTGGGCATCGGCGGGGGCAGCATGAGCGTGCCC
>JAIUYB010000112.1 GCA_020216625.1 Desulfarculus sp. | reverse complement strand
GGTCGAACTCCCGCGCCACCGGCTGCTGGTCCGGCCCGGCATAGACCGCCTCCGGCCCAGCCGTCCCGGCCCGGACCTCGCCCGGGATGGCGCGCACGAACTCGAAGTCCGACCGCATGGCGGCCAGTTCCTCGCGCCAGGCCCGGCCGTAATCCTGCACGTCCATATGGAAGAAGGTGACCTGGCGTTCGGGCTCCAGGAAGCGGGCCAGGCGGGCCAGGCGCAGGGCGAAGCCGCAGCAGACCCGGGAGCAGTAGTTGTGGCCCAGGGCCTCGTCGCGCGAGCCCACGCACTGGATGAAGGCCAGGCGGCGGGCCTCGGCCGGCAGCGCGCCATCCCGGAGCTGACGCTCCAGCTCGCCGGCGCTCAGCACCCCCGGCACCCGGCCATGACCAAAGCGGCTCTTGCGCCCGGCCGCGAAGGGCTGGTGCCCCACCGCCAGGATCACCGCCCCGGCGGTCAGGGTCCGGCGGGCGGTGAGGGCCTCCACCGGCTCTCCGGCCCCGCTCTCCTCCGCCGGCTGGGGGGCCAGGTCCAGCTCCCAACCCCGGTCCTTGGCCCGGGCGCCCACCGCCAGGGCCCGGCCCAGAAAGGCGATGTTGGGGCGGCCCATGGCCTCGCGCACCAGATCACCCACCCGGCAGGCCCCGCAGCGCGCGCAGAGGCTGGTGGCCTTGCAGCAGAACTCCGCCGCCCGGCCGCCCAGCCGCCCGGTTTTTTCCACCACCAGGCTGGGCACTCCCCGGCGGTCCAGCTCCACCGCCGCCGCCAGCCCGGCCACCCCGCCCCCCAGGATCAGAACCGGTGTTTTGTCCGAGGCCAACTCATCCTCCCGCAGGCGTTATTCGGCCCGGTCGCGCCGCCTCCAGCGCCCCCCTCGCCTTTCCCGCTTTGGGCTTGACAAGCCCCTTAAGCCCTGTCTATATTGCAAATTAGCTAGATTGTAGCTAAGTTGTAACCATCCTGTCCACCCCGAAATTCACCCGCCGCCGCTAATAGCCGGAATTGGCCCGGGGCTGGCGGCGATGCTGGTCCACGGCCAATGGGAGACGCCTCCATGCCCGACGCCCCGCCGCCGATCAAGGCCACCAAAAAGATGAAAGAGCTCATGGCCGGGCATTTCCTGGGCCTGGACCAGGCCGCCCGCGAGGGCCGGCCCAAGGTCGCCTGGTGCACCAGCGTGGGGCCGGCCGAATTGCTGCACGCCATGGGCTTCGCGGTCTACTACCCCGAGAACCACGGGGCGCTGTTGGGCGCGACCCGCATGGCCACCGAAGTTATACCCACCGCCAACGCGGCCGGCTACTCGCCCGACATCTGCTCCTACCTCACCGCCGACGTGGGCGCGTTCCTCAAGGGCGTCACCCCGCTCACCCAGGCCTATGGCATCGCCACGGTGCCCAAGGCCGACGTGCTGGTTTTCAACACCAACCAGTGCCGCGACGTGGAGGACTGGTTCGCCTTCTACGCCCGCCATTGGAACGTCCCCATCGTGGGGGTGCGCAGCCATCGCGGCCTGGGCGAGGTCAAATCCCACCACGTGGCCGACGTGGTGGCCCAGTTCAAGGACCTGATTCCCACCCTGGAGCGGGTCAGCGGCAACAAATTCGACCTCGACCGCCTGCGCGAGACGGTGCGTCTGTCCAAGGAGTGCACCCTGCGCTGGCGGCGGGTGTTGGAGCTGGCCTCCCGGACGCCCAGCCCCATGACCTTCTTCGACCACACCATCCACATGGCCCCGGCCGTGGTCCTGCGCGGCCTGCCCGAGGCGGTGGAATACTACGATCTGCTTCTCGCCGAGATGGACCAGCGCATCGCCGACGGCGTCGCGGCGGTGCCCGGCGAGCGCCACCGGCTCTATTGGGAGGGCATGCCGGTCTGGGGCCGCCTGCGCATGCTCAGCGACCTGTTGAGCGAGGCCAAGGCGGCGGTGGTGGCCAGCACCTACTGCAACTCCTGGATCTTCGACGCCTTCGACGAGCGCGATCCCTTCGAGTCCATGGCCCGGGCCTACCTGGAGCTGTTCATCGTGCGCGACGACGAATACAAGGAGCGCTACATTCATCAATGGGTGGAGCGCTTCGGGGTCAAGGGCGTCATCTTCCACGACGCCAAGACCTGCCCCAACAACAGCAACAACCGCTACGCCATGCCCCAGCGCCTGGCCCGGAACCTGGGGCTCTCCACCCTGGTGCTCAACGGCGACCTCAACGACCTGCGGCTGTTCAGCGACGAGCAGGCCAAGACCAACCTGGAGGCCTTCGTGGAGCAGATGGAGGAGCTGGCCGCGTGAAGCTGGCCGCGGGCATCGACATCGGCGCGGCGGCCACCAAGGCCGCGGTCCTGGACCCGTCCGGCCGCCTGCTGGGCGGGGCGGTGCTGCGCACCGGGGTGGACTTCGCCCTGGCCGGGGCCCGCGCCCTGGACGAGGCCCTGGCCCAAGCCGGGGCCCGGCCCGAGGAACTGACCGCCGTCTTCGCCTGCGGCTACGGCCGCAAGAACCTCCCCCTGGCCAGCGAGACCCGCACCGAAATCGCCGCCCACGCCGCGGCGGCCTATCATTTCTTTCCCCGCGCCCTGACCGTCATCGACATCGGCGGCCAGGACAACAAGATCATCAAGGTCAACGCCCAGGGACAGCGCCTTGACTTCAAGATGAACCGCAAGTGCGCCGCCGGCACCGGGGCCTTTCTGGAGGAAATGGCCCTGCGCCTGGATTTGCCCCTGGAAAGCATGGATTCCCTTGCCCGTCAAGCCGAGGACGAGGCCCGTTTGGGGGCCTTCTGCACCGTCTTCACCGCCACCGAGGTCCTGGGCAAGATCCGGGAGGGCGCGCCCCTCTCGGCCCTGGTCAAGGGCCTGTTCCGCAGTGTCATCAAGCGCGTCCTGGAAATGGACTCCATCGAGGGGGCCGTGGTCATGACCGGGGGTGTCGTGGCCCACAATCCCTATCTGGTGGAGATGATGGCCCAGGAGCTGGGCCGCGAGGTCCTGACCCCGCCCCAGCCCCAATTGGCCGGGGCCATCGGCGTGGCGCTCATCGCGTTGCGCTCCCACGAACCAGCGCGCTAGGACAACCGGCCGGGCGTGGGTGTTCTCCCGCCCCGGCCCCACCAAACCGGGCAGGGAGGATCGTCTCATGAGTCGTTGGCTGCATGTGGGTGACATTCTACGGGTAAACGCCACGCTGTATCCCGATAAGGAGGGGGCGGCGGATCTCCACCGCTCCCTGACCTTCAAGCAGTGGAACGAGCGCTGCTGCCGCCTGGCCAACGGGCTGTTGGCCCGGGGGCTCAAAAAGGGCGACCGGGTGGCGATCCTGGCTTACAATTGCCTGGAGTGGCTGGAAATCTACGGAGCCTTCGCCAAGAGCGGCCTCATCGCGGTGCCGATCATGTTCCGCCTGACCCCGGCCGAGTACACCTACATCGTCAACAACGCCGAGTGCGCCGCCTTCATCGTGGAAAAGCCTTTCGTGGCCGACCTGGACGGGGCCAAGGACGACCTGGAAACCATCCCGGTCGACCGCTACTTCTATTTCGGCGAGGGCCCGGCCCCGGCCGGCTACACCCACCTGGAGGACGTCTTCGCCGGAGGCGACCCCGGCGAACCGCCGCTGAAGATCAAGGACGACGACATCTGGATCATCATGTACACCTCCGGCACCACCGGCCGGCCCAAGGGCGTGGTGCGCACCCACGAGTCCTTCACCGCCCAGTACTTCACCAACGTGGCCGCCCTGGAATACCGTCACGACGACCGCGGCCTGTTGGTGATGCCCATGTGCCACATCAACAGCGTCTACTATTCCTTCGTCTTCACCACCATCGGGGCCACGGCCCTGGTCTACAACATGGTCTCCTTCGACCCCGAGCACATGATCAAGACCCTGGCCGAGATGCGGGTCACCTTCACCTCCCTGGTCCCCACCCACTACATCATGATGCTGGCCCTGCCGGAGGAGGTGAAGGCCAAGTACAACGTGGACTGCGTCAAGAAGCTGATGATCAGCTCGGCCCCGGCCCGGCGCGACACCAAGCTGGCCATCATGGAATACTTCAAGAACAGCCAGCTCTACGAGGCCTATGGCTCCACCGAGGCCGGCTTGGTCACCCTGCTGCTGCCCCACGAACAGTTCGACAAGCTGGGCTCCATCGGCCGCGAGATCCCGGGCACCGACCTGATCAAGATCATGGACGAGGACGGCAACGAGCTGGGCGTCAACCAGGTGGGCGAGCTGTATTCGCGCACCCCCATGGTCTTCGACTACTATTGGAAGCTGCCCGAGCAGACCGAGGCCGCCTTCCGGGGCGATTACTTCAGCGCCGGCGACATGGCCTATCGCGACGAGGAGGGCTACTACTATCTCGTCGACCGCAAGAAGAACATGATCATCACCGGTGGGGAGAACGTCTACCCCTCGGAGGTGGAGAACTGCATCGGCGGCCACCCGGCGGTCAAGGACGTGGCCGTGATCGGGGTGCCGGACGCCAAGTGGGGCGAGTCGGTCACCGCCATCGTGATCCTGCACCAGGGCTATGAACCCAGCCCCGAGCTGGCCCAGGAGCTGAGCGAATACACCAAGGGCAAGATCGCCGGCTTCAAGCGCCCCAAGAAGATCGACTTCATCCCCGAGGCCGAAATGCCTCGCACCGGCACCGGCAAGATCCTGCACCGGGTCCTGCGCGAGCGTTACGGCCACTGGGCCGACCAGAAGCAATAACCGGCGGCCTCTCCCGGCCGGGGCGCGGGCCTCGGCCGGGTTGGGAAGCCGTCGGCGCAGCGTGACCACAACGGCGGGGAGGTATGCGTCCCCCGTCGGTAGATCCGTTCACCAGCCCAAGGAGCAAGACATGTTCGACAAGGCCTATATCCCGCACAAAGGCTACTGGTCCTCGCCGTTTTCGCGCTGGCAGATGAGCTTCCAGAACCAGCACCCCATCAAGCTGGCCGCCGAGACCACCAAGAAGTTCATGGCCCTGCGCGGCATCAGCCCCCAGGTCCTGGATGGCTGCGTCTTCGGCATGACCATTGGCATGCCCTCCTGGTTCTACGCCAATCCTTGGTACTGCGCCCTGATGGGCAACGACCGCATCAGCGGCCCCACCATCAGCCAGGCCTGCGCCACCGGCGCCACCAGCATCTACACCGGCGCGGCCGGGGTCCAGACCGGGACCTACTCCTGCGTGTTGGTGGCCACCGCCGACCGCTGCTCCAACGGACCCCACAGCGTCTGGCCCAACCCCCTGGGACCGGGCGGCGAGGTGATCCACGAAAACTGGCTGATGGACAACTTCAACAAGGATCCCTACGGCGGCGAGGCCATGATCAAGACCGCCGAGAACGTGGCCGCCGACAATGGCGGCGTCAGCAAGGAGGAGTCCGACGCCCTGGCCATCCGCCGCTACGAGCAGTACCTGATGTCCATGGCCAATGACCGCGAGTTCCAGAAGGGCTACATGATCCCGGTGGAGATCGCCGTCAGCAAGAAAAAGACCCTGACCGTGGAGACCGACGAGGGCATCAGCCCCTGCACGCCCGAGGGCCTGGCCCCCCTGAAGCCGGTGGTCCCCGGCGGCTGCATCACCTTTGGCGCCCAGACCCACCCCGCCGACGGCAACGCCGGGCTGATCGTCACCACCAAGGACAAGGCCAAGGAGCTCAGCGCCGACAAGAGCGTCACCATCCAGGTGCTCAGCTACGGCTACGCCCGGGCCGAGAAGGCCCGCATGGCCGCCGCCGTCACCCCGGCCGCCCAGATGGCCCTGGCCAACGCCGGGCTGGCCGTGGCCGACCTGGCCGCGGTCAAGACCCACAACCCCTTCAGCGTCAACGACATCATCATGGGCCGCCTGATGGGCATCCCCGAGGGGATCTTCAACAACTACGGCTCGTCCCTGGTCTTCGGCCACCCCCAGGGCCCCACCGGCACCCGCTGCACCGTGGAGCTGATCGAGGAGCTGGTCAAGCTGGGCGGCGGCTACGGCCTGTTCGCCGGCTGCGCCGCCGGCGACACCGCCGCCGCGGTGGTGCTCAAGGTCTCGTAAGGGAAAGAAAAACCGGGGGGACCTTTTCGGCGCCCGAAAAGGTCCCCCCGGACCCCCTCCAAAAGGGCGCTGGGTGGCCGAGCCCAGACCGGGACGCTCGCCCGTGCGAGCGATACCCGGCAGGAGCGTCGCCGCGAGCGAACGCTAGTCCTCCTGCTTAATCTCCTTCACGTCCTTCTGGTTCAGGATCACCTTCTTGCCGTCCAGCAGGTAAAAGTTGTAGACCTTGGCGTCCTCGTCCAGCTTGGGATGGCCGGCGCTGGTGTAGACCTGTCCGTCATAGGTGGTGACCCGGTAATAGTGCGAGCAGGCGGTGAGCATGACCACCATTGCCGATAGAGCCAGGATGGTCGCGAGCAGGCGCTTCACCTTGTAAACCTCCTTGTCATGATGTGACCCTGGCGTTGGGCCCGTTGCCGGCCGGAGCGAATCCGGCCCTCGGCTTCCAGGCCCAACCCGCATCTTCAATCTTGCCCAGCCCAGGGACTGCACGCAAGCCCCCCGGCCGCCGGGTTTGACTTTTACCTCCCGCCTTGCCAATATCCAGCCAACCATTGCGAAATTTCGGGGCCGCGAGATGTCACTTACCAAGCAGCACTGCCCACTGAACCCTCCCAGCCTGCAGGACAACACCGCCACCATCGACCGCCTGGCCAAGCACCTGCGCCGCGAGACCGGGGCCTGGCCCCAGACTCCGCTGGGATTGCTCAACGATTTCGCGCGGGTCATCCGCTCCGCCGGGCACGTGGTCACCGCCACCCTGGCCGCCACCTCCGCCGGCCCGGTGCTGGTGGCGGTGGAGCCCGGCGACACCCGGGGCGTCCCACCCCAGCCGGAGTGGGGCGAGCGCGCGGGGTTATTGCCGAAAAAGCTGTGGGGAAGCGATGGGTTGGGCGTGGCCCTGGACATCGGCTCCACCCACCTCCAGGCCAGCCTGCACGACCTGGCCGATGGCCGGGAGCTGGCCCGGGGGACCCGCCAGAATCCGGGCACCGCGGTGGGGGCCGACATCCTGACCCGCATCCACGCCGCCGCCTCCC